>JAEXEM010000319.1 GCA_023401045.1 Actinomycetes bacterium | reverse complement strand
CGCGCGGGGGGGGGGGCGGCCCCCCCCCCCGCGGCAGGGTTGACGCGCCCCGACTCAGCCCACCTTGACGAGCTGCCACTGCTGGTTGGTGCCGTTCCAGTCGGAGTACTGGACGATGTTCCCGCCGTCGCTGGTGGAGGCGCCCTGCACCTCGACGGCCTTGCCGCTGTTGCGGGCGATGAGCTGGACGTACCCGTCGATCGTCTGGATGCTGAACTGCTGGTTGTTGCCGCCGTGCGAGCTGTACTGCTGGATCGCGGCGCCGTCGGCGGTGGAGTTCCCGCTGACGTCGAGGACCTTGCCCGACAGCCGGGACTTCACCTGGTAGTAGCCGTTGCCGGCGCTGACGAACTGCCACTGCTGCTGGTTGCCGCCGTTGCGGGACCACTGCGTGATGCGCGCGCCGTCAGCGGTCGACAGGTTGTAGACGTCGATGGCCTTGCCGCTGTTGCGGTTGACGAGCGTGTACCAGGCCGAGGTGTCGACGGGGCCCGTGCCGGGGTTGGAGGTCGGCGTCGGCGTGGGGGTCGGTGTCGGCGTGGGGGTGCCACCGCCCGCTGGGTCGCCGATGCTGCCCGGCACGGCGCGCAGCGCGGCGTACCAGACGGCCGCCATCTTGTCGTAGCCGGTCGCGTTGGGGTGCACGCCGTCGGGCATGTCGGAGAGGGGGACCGCCCGGTTCATGTCGACGAGGTGCACCTTCTTGCCGGCGGCGGCCCTGCTCGACACGATGCCGGGGATGGCGGAGTTGTAGGCCTGCACCTGCGACTGCGCGTACGAGACCGGGATGAGGGTCGCGACGAAGACGTCCGTCTGCGGGGACGTGCTCGTGATCTTGTCGATGACCCCCGCGAGCCGGTTCGGGGCGTTCGCCAGGTCGCGGTTCTGGCTGATGTCGTTCGTGCCGATGTGCAGCAGCACCGTGCGCGGCTGGTACGTGCGCACCCAGTTGACGACGTTGGCGTCGATCTGGTCGATCCGCCAGCCCGAGTGCCCCTCGTGGTCGTGGTCCCACAGGCTCGCCGGCCCGTTGAAGCCCGACCCCACGAAGTCCGTCGTGTAGCCGGCCTGTGCCAGGCGCTGCCACAGCCCGACGCGGTAGCCGCCGCCACCGGACATGCCGATCCCCTCGGTGATCGAGTCGCCCAGGGGCATGACGCGGGTGCCCCCGTTGCTCTCGGCGGAGGCGGGCACGGACAGAGCCGCGACGCCTCCCACGAGTGCGAGAACGAGCGTGACGGCCAGCAGTAGCCGTCGACCCGGTCGGTGCATGTCGGCCTCCTGAAGATCGCGACGCTGCGGTCCTCCGCCGGTGTGAACGTTCACCGGGCGGGCTCGGCGACTGTGGCACGGGACCCCCGGCGTGGGCCATCAGCACAAACGATTAGGCGCGCCGTTCGAGGCCAGAGTTGCGCGGCATCGTGCCGCAGCGGCTGCTGCAGCCCACCACCACGAGCCGTGAGGCCGCGCCGCGGACACCTGCTCGCCGCGCGGCGACGTCGACCTTCCCGCGCGACGAGGCCTGGTCCGGGAACAATCCGCCCATGCTCAGAGTTGAGCCATGCAGACTCAACTTCGCCGCGTCCAGGTTGCCGCACCCCTCACAGGTGCCGCAGACTTGAGTCCGGCGGACTCAAGACGTCTCAGACCACAGCACGTCGGAGCCGACACGGCTCCAGGAAGAAGGCACGCACATGGCACGAGCAGTCGGCATCGACCTCGGCACCACCAACTCCGTGGTCGCCACCCTCGAGGGCGGCGAGCCCACGGTCATCGCCAACGCCGAGGGGTCGCGCACGACGCCGTCGGTGGTCGCGTTCTCCAAGACCGGCGAGGTCCTCGTCGGTGAGGTCGCCAAGCGCCAGGCCGTCACCAACGTCGACCGGACGATCACGTCCGTCAAGCGCCACATGGGGACGGACTGGACCGTCACCATCGACGACAAGAAGTACACGCCGCAGGAGATCTCGGCGCGCATCCTCGGCAAGCTCAAGCGGGACGCCGAGGCGTACCTGGGTGAGCCCGTCACGGACGCCGTCATCACGGTCCCCGCGTACTTCAACGACGCCGAGCGCCAGGCGACGAAGGACGCCGGCACGATCGCCGGCCTCAACGTCCTGCGCATCATCAACGAGCCCACCGCGGCCGCGCTCGCGTACGGCCTGGAGAAGGGCAAGGAGGACGAGAACATCCTCGTCTTCGACCTCGGTGGCGGCACGTTCGACGTGTCCCTCCTCGAGGTCGGCAAGGACGAGGACGGCTTCTCGACCATCGAGGTCCGCGCCACGGCCGGTGACAACCGCCTCGGTGGTGACGACTGGGACGCGGCGATCGTCGCGCACCTCGTCGCCGAGGTGAAGAACACGACGGGCGTCGACCTGTCGAAGGACAAGATCGCGCTGCAGCGTCTGCGCGAGGCCGCGGAGCAGGCGAAGAAGGAGCTGTCGTCCGCGACGAGCACGAACATCTCGCTGCAGTACCTCTCGATGAGCGAGAACGGCCCGATCCACCTCGACACCAAGCTCACCCGTGCGCAGTTCCAGCAGATGACGCAGTCGCTGCTCGACCGCGTGAAGGCGCCGTTCCACCAGGTCATCCGGGACGCGGGCATCTCCGTCAAGGACATCGACCACGTCGTCCTCGTCGGCGGCTCGACCCGCATGCCCGCGGTGTCCGAGGTCGTCACCGAGCTCACCGGCGGCAAGGAGCCCAACAAGGGCGTCAACCCGGACGAGGTCGTGGCCGTCGGTGCCGCGCTGCAGGCCGGCGTCATGAAGGGCGACCGCAAGGACGTCCTGCTCATCGACGTCACGCCGCTGTCGCTCGGCATCGAGACCAAGGGCGGCGTCATGACGAAGCTCATCGAGCGGAACACGGCGATCCCCACCAAGCGGTCCGAGATCTTCTCCACCGCCGAGGACAACCAGCCGTCCGTCCTCATCCAGGTGTTCCAGGGCGAGCGTGAGTTCGCGCGGGACAACAAGCCGCTCGGCACCTTCGAGCTCACCGGCATCGCGCCCGCCCCGCGCGGCGTGCCGCAGATCGAGGTCACCTTCGACATCGACGCCAACGGCATCGTGCACGTGTCCGCCAAGGACCGCGGCACGGGCAAGGAGCAGTCGATGACGATCACCGGCGGGTCGGCCCTCCCCAAGGAGGACATCGACCGCATGGTGAAGGACGCCGAGGAGCACGCCGCCGAGGACAAGCGCCGCCGCGAGGAGGCCGAGACCCGCAACACCGCCGAGCAGCTCGTCTACCAGACGGAGAAGCTCCTCGCGGACAACGGGGACAAGCTCTCCGACGACGTGAAGACCGAGGTCCAGACGGCCGTCACCGAGCTGAAGACCGCGCTCGAGGGCGAGGACGTCGAGGCCGTCAAGGCCAAGCACGCCGCGCTGCTCACCGCGAGCCAGAAGATCGGCGAGGCGCTCTACGCGCAGCAGTCGGCCGCCCCGGCCGGCGACGCCCCGGCGGGCGGTGACACCTCGGGCGGCGCGACGTCCGACGAGGACGTCGTCGACGCCGAGATCGTCGCCGAGGAGGACGCCAAGAAGTGCCCGACGACCGCCCCCCCTCGGGGGCGGGGGGTCCCCCGCCCG
>JAEXEM010000263.1 GCA_023401045.1 Actinomycetes bacterium | reverse complement strand
GCGCCGCCCAGGCCGTGCGGGCCCGCGTCCGGCCGCTGTCGGTCGCCGTCGCGGCCTTCCCGCGCGGCAACCACGCGACCGGCGGCACCCGCGCGCAGGACGTCGAGGCGCTGCTGGCCAAGCAGGCCGCGGGTGCGGACTTCGCGATCTCCCAGCTCTTCTACGACGCCGAGGCGTACCTCGGGCTCGTCGCCGAGGCGCGCGCCGCGGGCGTCACCATCCCCATCGTCCCGGGCGTCATCCCCATGACGGACCCCGCGCGGCTGCTGCGCGTCGAGCAGCTCACCGGGGTGCCCGTGCCGCGCGCGCTCCTCGACCTGCTCGCATCGACGGACGACCCGGCCGAGCGGCACCGCCGCGGCACCCGCGCCGGCGTCGAACTCGTCAACCGCGTGCTCGACGGCGGCGCCCCCGGCGTCCACGTCTACACGTTCAACCGCCACGAGGCCGCGCTCGACCTGCTCGACGGCGCCGACCTCGTCGCCGGACGCCGCCCGGCCACCGACGGCGCCGCCACCACCCCCACCGACCCCACCACGCCCGACCCCGCCGCCACGGCGGGCACGACACCGCGAGGGAACCACTCATGACCGACACCACGCCCGCCCCCTTCCCGGCAGGCTCCGTCCTCGGCTACCCGCGCATCGGGCCCCGCCGTGAGCTGAAGAAGGCGCTCGAGGCGTTCTGGGCCGGCCGGTCCACCGCCGAGGATGCCGAGGCCGTCGCCGCCGACCTGCGCCGCCGCACCCGGACGCACCTCGCCGGGCTGGGCCTGGCGACCGACGCCCCGGCGATCCCGTCGGCGTTCTCCTTCTACGACCACGTGCTCGACGCGGCGGCGCTGCTCGGTGCCGTGCCGGAGCGGTTCGCCGACCTGCAGGACGCCGACGGCCGGCTCGACCTCGCCGGCTACTCGACGGTCGCCCGCGGCCGCGGCGACGACCTGCCGCTCGAGATGACGAAGTGGTTCGACACGAACTACCACTACCTCGTGCCGGAGATCGGCCCGGGCACGACGTTCCGCTACGCCTCGGACCGGCCGGTCGCGGAGTTCGCCGAGGGCCTCGCCGAGGGCGTGCTCACCCGTCCCGTCGTCGTCGGCCCGGTGACGTTCCTCGCGCTGGCGAAGCCGACCGCGGACGCCCCGGCCGGGTTCCACCCGCTCGACCGCCTCGACGACGTGCTGCCCGTGTACGCACGCCTGCTCACCGAGCTCGCCGCCGCAGGCGCCACGTGGGTGCAGCTCGACGAGCCGGCCCTCGTCTCCGACACCGTCGGGGTCTCGGCCGAGGTGCTCGCCGAGGCGGCGACGCGCGCCTACCGGGTGCTCGCCACCGAGCTCGCGCGCCCGCAGCGCCCCGCGCTGCTCGTCGCGGCGCCGTACGGCGACCTCGGTCCCGCGCTGCCGGTGCTCGCAGGCACCGACGTCGACGGCATCGCCCTCGACCTCGTGCGCGGCGAGGCCCCGCAGGCCACCGTGCCGGGGCTGGCCGGCAAGACGCTCGTCGGCGGTGTCATCGACGGGCACAACATCTGGCGGGCGGACCTCGACGCCCGGCTCGCTGAGCTCGAGCGCCTCGAGACCCTGGGGGCCGCCGCGGTGACCGTCGGGACGTCGACCTCGCTGTTCCACGTGCCGCACACCCTCGAGGACGAGCCGGAGCTCGACCGCACGCTCGTCTCCTGGCTCGCGTTCGCCGACGAGAAGGTCGTCGAGGTCGCGACCCTGGCCGAAGGGCTGACCGCCGGCCGTGAGGCGGTCCACGAGCAGCTCCTCGCCGCGTCCGACGCGGTGGCGAGCCGCGCCGGTGCCGCCGGGGTCGTGCGCCCCGAGGTGCGCGAGCGGGCAGCCGCGCTCGACGAGAGCGCGTTCCGCCGGGTGCCGTTCGCCGCACGCAAGGCCGCCCAGGACGAGCGTCTGCGGCTGCCGCTGCTGCCGACGACGACGATCGGCTCGTTCCCGCAGACGCCCGAGATCCGCAAGGCGCGTGCCGCGTTCGTCGCGGGCGACCTCACCGCCGAGCAGTACGAGGACGAGATGAAGGCGGAGATCCGCCGCGTCGTCGAGCTGCAGGAGGCCATCGGCCTCGACGTCCTCGTGCACGGCGAGCCCGAGCGCAACGACATGGTCCAGTACTTCGCGGAGAACCTCGACGGGTTCGCCGTCACCCGCAACGGCTGGGTGCAGTCGTACGGCTCGCGCTGCACGCGCCCGTCGATCCTCTGGGGCGACGTGTCGCGCCCGGCGCCGATCACGGTCGGCTGGTCGACGTACACGCAGTCGCTCACCGACAAGCCCGTCAAGGGCATGCTCACCGGCCCGGTGACGATCCTCGCGTGGTCGTTCGTCCGTGACGACCAGCCGCTCGGTGACACCGCGAACCAGGTGGCCCTCGCGCTGCGCGACGAGATCGCCGACCTCGAGGCCGCCGGCATCGGGATCGTCCAGGTCGACGAGCCGGCGCTGCGCGAGCTGCTGCCGCTGCGCGAGAAGGACCACGCCGCGTACCTCGACTGGTCGGTGCGCTCGTTCCGGCTCGCGACCGCGGGCGTCCGGCCCGAGACGCAGATCCACACGCACCTGTGCTACTCGGAGTTCGGCGAGGTCATGGACGCCATCGACGGCCTCGACGCGGACGTGACGAGCATCGAGGCGGCCCGCTCGAAGATGGAGATCCTCGGGGACATCGCCGCGGCGGGCTACCCCCGCGGCATCGGCCCGGGCGTCTACGACATCCACTCGCCCCGCGTGCCCTCGGAGGGCGAGGTCACCGACCTGCTCGCCGACGCGGTGCGGACGATCGACGCCGGCCAGCTCTGGGTCAACCCGGACTGCGGGCTCAAGACCCGCCGCTACGAGGAGGTCACCCCGTCCCTCGAGCACCTCGTCGCGGCGGCTCGGACGGTGCGCGCGACGCTCTGAGCACGTCCCCACGACGGAGCCCCGGTCCGGCACGGACCGGGGCTCCGTCGCGGCCCGGGGGCGCGCCCCGGGCCGGGGGGCGGCCGGCG
>JAEXEM010000261.1 GCA_023401045.1 Actinomycetes bacterium | reverse complement strand
GCTCGTCCTCGCCCGCGGCGCCGACGGGTACCGCGCACTGTCGCGCGCGATCGCCGAGGGACACCTGCGCACCGGGCGCAAGGGCGCCGCGGAATACCACCTCGAGGAGCTGGCCGAGGCTGCCGCGGGCCAGTGGCTCGTCCTCACCGGGTGCCGCAAGGGCGCGGTGCGGCGCGCGCTCGCGGGCGGCGACCCGTCGGGCGTCCTCGGGGTCGCACCTGGCGGGTTGGAGGCGGCGCGCACCGAGCTCGACCGGCTCGTCGCGCTGTTCGGCCGGGACAACGTCGCTGTCGAGACGACGATGCACGGCGACGCGTACGACACCGACCGCGCCGACGCGCTCGCGACGCTCGCGGCCGAGGCGCGGCTGCCGCTCGTCGCCACCGGCAACGTCCACTACGCGACCGAGCACGACGCCGACCTCGCGCAGGCCCTCGCGGCGGTGCGCGCCCGCTCCTCCCTCGACGACCTCGACGGCTGGCTGCCCGGCGCCCCCGCGGCGCACCTGCGCTCGGCCGCGGAGATGCTCCGGCTGCACCGTCGGCACCCGAGCGCGGTCGGCACG
The DNA here is from genome assembly GCA_023401045.1 of Actinomycetes bacterium. Lineage (GTDB taxonomy): Bacteria > Actinomycetota > Actinomycetes > Actinomycetales > Cellulomonadaceae > Cellulomonas. The sequence continues at coordinate 10,839 of JAEXEM010000261.1, read as the reverse complement.
GCGGCCGAGCTGGCGGCGGAGTGCGCGTTCGACCTGTCGCTCGTCGCCCCCCACCTGCCGCCGTACCCCGTGCCGGACGGGCACACCGAGGCGACGTGGCTGCGCGAGCTCGTGCGCCGCGGTGCGCTCGAGCTGTACGGCCCGCGGGAGGCCGAGCGGGTGCCCGGGGCGTACGCGCAGCTCGAGCACGAGCTGCGCGTCATCGAGGACCTCGGCTTCCCCGGGTACTTCCTCGTCGTCTACGAGCTCGTCGACTTCTGCCGCCGCAACGGGATCATGGCGCAGGGGCGCGGCTCGGCCGCGAACTCGGCGGTCTGCTACGTGCTGCGCGTCACCGCCGTCGACCCGGTGAAGCACGGGCTGCTCTTCGAGCGGTTCCTCGCCCCGGAGCGCGACGGCCCGCCGGACATCGACGTCGACATCGAGTCCGCGCGTCGTGAGGAGGTCATCCAGCACGTCTACGCGATGCACGGCCGGTCGCACGCCGCGCAGGTCGCCAACGTCATCTCCTACCGGCCGCGCTCGGCGGTGCGTGACGCCGCGCGGGCGCTGGGGTACGACGCGGGTCAGCAGGACGCGTGGAGCACGTCGATCGAGCGGTGGGGGAGCCTGCGCGGGCAGGAGAGGCCGAGCCCGTGGTGGCACCTCACCCGGTCCGGCCCGGTCGGCCCCGCTCCTGAGGTGCCGGGACGTCCGACGGCCGACAACCACGACGTCGTCCCGGCGCACCTGCCGCCGTCCGCCGCGGAGTCCGAGGACATCCCCGAGCACGTCATCGACCTCGCCGAGCGGTTCCTGCGGCTGCCGCGGCACCTGGGCATCCACTCCGGCGGCATGGTCATGTGCGACCGACCCGTCATCGAGGTGTGCCCGGTGGAGTGGGCGCGCATGGAGGGACGCACCGTCCTGCAGTGGGACAAGGAGGACTGCGCCGACGCCGGGCTCGTGAAGTTCGACCTGCTGGGGCTGGGCATGCTCACCGCGTTGCGGCTGGCGTTCACCGAGGTGGAGAAGCACGAGGGCGTCGTGCTCGACCTGCACGGGCTGCCGCACGAGGACCCGGCGGTGTACGAGCTGCTGTCCGCCGCGGACACCGTCGGGGTGTTCCAGGTGGAGTCCCGTGCGCAGATGGGGACCCTGCCGCGGCTGCGACCGGAGAAGTTCTACGACATCGTCGTCGAGGTCGCGCTCATCCGCCCCGGGCCGATCCAGGGCGGGTCGGTGCACCCGTACATCGAGCGGGCCAAGGGCCGGCAGCCGGTGACGTACCTGCACCCGTCGCTGGAGAGGTCCCTCGGCAAGACCCTCGGTGTGCCGCTGTTCCAGGAGCAGCTCATGCAGATGGCCATCGACGTCGCCGACTTCACGCCCGCCGAGGCCGACCAGCTGCGCCGCGCGATGGGCTCGAAGCGGTCGGTCGAGCGCATGGAGGCGATGCGCGCCAGGCTCATGGACGGCATGGCCGCCAAGGGCATCGGCCCGCAGGTCCGCGAGGAGATCTTCGACAAGCTCAAGGCGTTCGCGGACTTCGGGTTCCCCGAGTCGCACGCGTTCTCGTTCGCGTTCCTCGTGTACGCCAGCTCGTGGCTCAAGGTCCACCACCCGGCCGCGTTCTACGCCGGGCTGCTCGCCGCGCAGCCGATGGGCTTCTACTCGCCGCAGTCGCTGGCCGCGGACGCCCGCCGGCACGGCATCGAGGTGCTACGCCCCGACGTGCTGGCCTCGGACGTGCTGGCCGTCGTCGAACGTGTCGGGCCGACACCGGCAGGGGGAGAGCCACGGCTCGTGCCGCAGCCCAGTGGCACCGGGCCGACGCGGCCCGTGGGGGTGCGCACCGGGGAGGGGTCGGTGCGCTCCCTCGCGGTGCGGCAGGGCCTCACGCAGGTGCGGACCATCGGGGAGGACGTCGCACGCGCCCTCGTCGAGGAGCGCACCGCGAACGGCCCGTTCGCCGACCTGCAGGACCTCGTGAGACGGGTGCGGCTGACGACCGCCCAGCTCGAGGCCCTCGCGACCGCCGGTGCGCTCGACTCCCTCGGTGTCGACCGCCGGGCCGGCCTGTGGGCGGCGGGCGCCCTCGCGCAGGAGGGCCCGGACACGCTGCCCGGTGTGGCGGTCGGGGTGAAGGCGCCGACCCTGCCGGGGCTGTCCGACGTCGAGGTCGCGACCGCCGACGTCTGGGCCACCGGGGTGTCCGTCGACTCCTACCCGACGCAGTTCGTCCGCGAGGGCCTCGACGCCGCAGGGGTGCTGCGCGTCGAGCAGGCGTTCCGCACCGAGGAGGGCCGCCGCGTCGCCGTCGCCGGCGTCGTCACCCACCGCCAACGCCCCGGCACCGCCGGGGGAGTGACCTTCCTGTCCCTGGAGGACGAGACGGGCCTCATCAACATCGTGTGCTCCGCCGGGCTGTGGCAGAGGTTCCGGCGCACGGCGCGGACGGCGAAGGCGATGGTCGTGCGGGGCCGGCTGGAGAAGGCCGACGGGGCGACGAACCTCGTCGCGGAGCACCTCAGCCCGTTGTCGTTGAAGGTGCGGAGCCGGTCGCGGGACTTCCAGTAGGCGGTCGCTGTCGTGGCCGCGTCAGCCTGCCAGCCGGGAGGACACCAGACGGTTGAGCGAGACGCCCTGCTCTGCGGCTTCGGTCGCGAGCCGACGGTGCACCTCGGGCGGGATGCGCACCTGGAAACGTCCGGAGTACACGCGGTCCGCCAGCGGCATCGGCGGGGTCTCCCCGCTCTCGGCCATGTCGTCGAGGACGTCCTGGAGGAGGGACTCGATGCCGGTCAGCGCCGCGGTGCGGTCGGTGTCGATCCACGAGAGCGACGGGAACTCGGCCACGGTCGACACGTAGGCCTCGTCCTCCGCGGACCACGTGATCCGGTACGTGTAGTGGTCGGCGCTCGTCATCTCTCCTCCTGCTCCACCTTCTCGATCGCGGCCAGCACCTGCCGGACCTGGTACGGCTTCGCCGACCCGTGGTCGTCCTGGATGTTCACCCGAGGGTCTCCCGGCCACGGAGTCCTGAAGACCTGGTGCGACGAACCCCGCCGCCGCGGCTCGCCGAAGTAGTGCCGGCAGACCCGCTCGAGTCGGAGAACCGGACACCCTTGGGTGAGCGGCGCATCTCTGCGACGAGGCGTTCGATCGACGGCCTGACACATGGTGTCACTATTGGCACTGGAAGTCACGGGGGCGACCGCCGCTGTGCATGGACCCGACAGCATGGGGCGGGACCACCTTGGCCTTGACCGGAGCGGTCGTCAGTCAGGACGCGCGCTTGCCGTACCGCTGACGCGCCGCCTCGCCGCTTGTCCCTACCGCAGCGCCGATGACCTTCCACGACGTGTCCGAACGTCGGGCGTTGGCGACGGCCTCGGCGATCTCACGTTCAGCCTCGGCGCGCTTGAGGGCCGCGAGCCGCAGCTGCGTGAGAGGCGAGACGGTGTCGCGGTCGCCGGGCTCGGGCTCGTACGACTCGAAGCGGTCGGCCAGGTCGTCGGCCTGAGCCATGATCTCGTCCAGTGAGCGGGGCATCGGCATCACCTCAGGAACTTCGGTCGTGCTGGCATGGCGTGAACGACGTACAGGTCGTCATAGCGCTCGACGACACCGACCTCGATGAGACCGCCGCTGCGGTCCGGACCGATGACCATCGTCATCCCGTCTCCTACGTCGAACAGCTCGACGTGGTTCCGCAACGCGTGCTTGATCGACTCCTCGGAGACGCCGTGCCGATAGGCGCTGTGGAGAACGATCGGCTCGCTGTCCACGTCGACAAGTTACCTTGCACTCCGGTGCGGGACAAGCAGGGATCCTCGGCGTTCGTGGCGAGGATGGATCGACAACTGGTCGCGTTCGCGACACAGGTAGCTCCGGAGATGAGACCCGCCTGGCGGCACACCGTCGACGTGCCTACGGCGTGTTCTCCGGCTCCGACGCGACCTCGACGACGGCGGACGAGCAGTCGAGGAAGCAGAGCTCGCTCTCGCCGCAGACCGGGTCGAGGTGCGTGATGCCGACCTCCCACCGCCCCGGTGGCAGGTCGACGGGGACGACCTCGCGCGTGTCGTCGGGGGTGAGCACGATGTCCCCGATCTGCTCCCAGTCGTCGTCGGAGTCGGCGGGCCGGCTGTGGAGCCGGAACGTCTGGTCTTGGAAGCGGCCCATCGTGACGTCGCTCCACTCCGGGCCGGCGCCCCGCTCGTCCGAGACGGCCTCGACCGTGAGGAACGGGAACCCGGCTGGTAGTCGCAGACCTCGTCGGCGCGGAGCTCGTCGTCGGCGACGTCCGCGCAGCCCGTCAGGGCGGTGAGGAGTGCGGCCGCCACCCCCAGTGCACGCCCCACGGCTGCCATGCGCGGAACCCTAGGAGTCCGGTCGTTCCATTCGGGCCGCACCGCTCGGGAGTCATCCGGACGGCCCAGTCGGCGTTCAGGGTATCCGCGGGGCCGAGGCAGAGGTCCGGCTGACGCTCGACCCAGCCCGACCGGTCTCGACCCCTCCGTCAGCCGGTCCGCACCGCGCTCAACCCCGCCCCGCGCACCTCGTACCCCGCCAGCAGCCCGCTCACCACCTTCGCCGGCGGCGCCGCGTACTCCGAGCGCGTCGACGTGCGGAGCCCGGCGCGCACCAGCGCGACCGCGAACGTCGTGGCTGCCGTGACGCCGTCGACGACGGGCACGCCGAGCGTGTCGGAGATCCGCCCGGTGTACGCCGCCATCCCGGCGCAGCCGAGCACGACCGCGTCGACGTCGTCCGCCTCAACGGCCGCACGGCACGCGGCGGTGACGCGGTCGAGAGCACCGGGTGCCTCGATGTCGAGGACGGGGATCTCGCACGCGTGGACCCCTGCGCACGCGTCGGTGAACCCGTAGCGGTCGAGCAGCTCGTGCGCCCGGCCGACCGTGCGGCCCAGCGTCGTGACGACGGTGAACCGGCGGGCCACCATCGTCGCCGCGTGGAACGCGGCCTCGGCGATCCCCAGCACCGGGCCGCCGGCGACTTCCCGGGCCGCGTCGAGGCCGGGGTCGCCGAAGCACGCGACGACGTACGCGTCCACGCCCTCGGTCTCACCGAGGCGCACCTGCTCGAGGACGCCGAGGGCGGCGAGCGCCTCCTCGTAGTGGCTCTCGATCGACGCCGGACCGGTGGTGGGCTGCACGGCGTCGACCGTGACGCCCGGCCCGGCCACCACCCGGGCGGACCGACCCACGAGGTCGGTCATCGCCCGGGTGGTGTTGGGGTTGACGACCCGGATCCGGATCTCGTCCATGACCGGCCTCAGGAGCCCGTCGGCTCGGCGTGCTCGCTGACGACCGCGAGCTCGTCCTTCGTGCCGTCGGACACGCGCGGGTCGGAGGCGTCGAGAACCGGGATCTGCGGGTTGCGGCGCTCGAGCCAGACGAACAGCGCGAACCCGAGCCCGCAGCCGATGAACCACGAGTACGACGAGATCCACGTGATGTCGAGCAGGCCGATCGAGGCGAGGGCCTTGGGCAGCACCGCCGAGGCGATGGCCACGAGCCCGGACCCGATGACGGTGGCGACCGCGTTGCGGTTGTATCCGCGGGTGTACCAGTACCGACCCGTGGGGGCCATGGTGAACATGTCGTCGACGTGCACGCGCTGCCGTCCGATGACGTAGTACCCGGCGATGAGGATGCCGAACAGCGGGCCGATGAGCGCCCCGAGCACGCCCAGCGTGTAGTGGATCGCGTCGTCGTTGGCGTACCAGTTCCACGGCGTGAGGACGACCGACCCGACGGCCGCGATCATCCCGCCCATCCGCCACGAGATGCGCTGCGGGGAGACGTTCGAGAAGTCGAACGCGGGGGAGATGAAGTTCGCGACGATGTTGATGCCGACCGTCGCGATGACGAACGTGAGGCCGCCGAGCAGGATGGCGAACGGCGTGTCGATGGCCTGGACCGTGTGGATCGGGTCGGTGATGAGCTCACCGAACACCGGCACGGTCGCCGAGGCGCAGATGACGGTGAGCAGCGAGAAGAAGAGGAAGTTGACCGGCAGGCCGAGGAAGTTCCCCCGCTTGACCGCCGCGAAGGAGCGTCCGTAGCGGGAGAAGTCCCCGAAGTTGAGCATCGGCCCCGAGAAGTAGGACACGACGAGCGCGATCGCGCCCAGCATCACCGGGATCGACGCGGCGAACGTCATCGGGGGGCCGGACGACAGGTTGAGCGAGATGTTCTGCCAGCCCGCCTCGGAGACGAGGTAGATCGCCATGACGATCATGACGACGTACACCGCGGGCCCGGCCCAGTCGATGAACCGGCGGATCGCCTCCATGCCGTGCCAGAACAGCGCGGCCTGCGCGACCCAGAGGATCGCGTACGAGATCCACCCGAGCGTCGACAGCCCGAGGAAGGAGCTGTCGAGCAGCGCCTCGGAGCCCGGGACGAACTTGAGGAAGACGATGTTGAGCGACTCGGCGGCGAGGAACGTCTGCACCCCGTACCAGGCGACCGCGATGAGGCCGCGGATGACCGCAGGGATGTTCGCGCCGAGGACGCCGAAGACCGCACGGTTGATGACCGGGTAGGGCACACCGGTGCGCTGGCTGGGCTTGGCGACGAGGTTGCAGAACACCTGGACGATGACGATGCCGACGACGAGGGCGACGAGCACCTGCCAGGAGGCGATGCCGAGGGCGAACAGCGAGCCGGCGGTGACGTACCCGCCGACGCTGTGCACGTCGGACATCCAGAACGCGAAGATGTTGTACGACGACCAGCGCTGGTGCTGCAGCGGCGCGAGGTCCTCGTTCGTCAGACGCGGGTCGTACGTCACCTTGATCTCACCGGCGCCGACCGGCATGCCGGCCGCCTGGACGAGGTCGTGACGCACGACGCCGGGGTCGGCGCCGGGAGGCGCCGGGACGGCGGTCGCCTGGGTGGGGACAGGGGTGTCCTGCGGAACGGTCATGGGGTCCTCGCACTCGAGACGTCGGAAGGGTGCGTCGTGCGGGCGCTCGGGCGGCGCGCTGCCCCGAGCGAAGATCCACCCTGGCCGGGGGTGGACGGATCGCGTACCGTGAGCCGACCTGAAGCCCGGGCTGCAGGACCGCTCTGGCGTGTGAATCTATGACTTCACCGCCTGGGGCAGGTTTCTGCCGCGTGAACTTCCTGTCTCGGGAGGAGACGGGCGCCGACAGGGAGGTGCCGGGATGAGCACACCGCCGGACGCCGGCAGCCTGCTGGCGTCGTTCGACGCCGAGGTCCTCGGAGCGCGGCTGCGCGGGCTGCGCGAGGCCCGGGGCCTCACCCTCCGCGAGGTCGGTGGCCGGCTCGGGATCTCCGCCAGCGCGGTCTCGCAGATCGAGCGCGGGGTGCTGCGGCCGTCCGTCAACCGGCTCTTCGAGCTCGTCACCGCCGTCGACGCGACGCTCGTCGACGTCTTCGGGGGCACGTCGGGCACCGCGGACGTCGAGCTCTCGACGCCCGTGCCCGACGGGTACGTCGTGCGCCGGGCCGTCGAGGTCGAGTCGGTGACGCTCGAGGGCGGTGTCGTCTACCGGCGGCTGTCGCCCGGGGTCTCGCACGACGTCGACTTCTTCGAGTCGACGTTCCCGCCGCACAGCGTCGGCGGCCGCCGGCACGAGCTCGTCACGCACGGCGGGTACGAGATCGGGACGGTCCAGCGCGGCGAGCTGACGATCGACTTCGCCGAGGAACGGGTCGTGCTGCGGGCGGGGGACACGATCTCCTACGCGTGCACGACACCGCACCGGCTGAGCAACCGCGGCGACGAGGTGGCGGTGGCGACGTGGCTCATCGTCCACCCCGGCGGGCGGGGCTGACGCCGGGCGAGCGGTGTCACACCACGTGCAGCGCGTCCCGGTCGTCGCGCTCGCGGCGGGCGAGCGCGTGCATGACCGCGGTGTCCCCGTGGCGTCGGCGTGCGGCGCCCACGAGCACGTCGACGGCCGTGGCCACCGTCGCCTCGGGCGCCCGCACGTCGCTGCCCACGCTCAGCGCCAGGTCCTCGGTGTGCACGGCCAGCTCGACGCACCGCGTGCGCAGGTACTCGTCGAGCAGCAGGGTGTGCCCCTGGTGGCGCACGGTCATGCGCCGGTCGTCCGGCTCCAGCGGGAGACGGGCGCGCAGGCGCTCGCGCGCAGCGGTGAGCCCGGCGACGAGGGCGTCGCGGCCCTGCGCCGCGGTCTGCGCGCTGCGGGCGCGCACGCCGGTGTTGAGCGCGGACGACGGGTCGGTCGTGCCGGTGAGGTCGGCGTAGTAGCCGACGGCGTCGACGAGCGCGGCCTCGCAGTCGAGCGAGCCGTCGAGGTACCACTCGACCTGCAGCACGCTGCGCGACACGTGCGCCGCGAGTTCACCGACGCTCATCCCCTCGAGCACGGACGGCTCGCCCCACGCGCGGGCGACCGCCTCGCTCGTCACGAGGCCCACCATCACGTCGGCACCGGCACGGTAGGCGGCGCGTGCTGCTGTCGTCATGTGCGCGAGTATGCCGACCGACCTGGGCGGCCGTCAGGAGGAGCCGAGGCGCGGGGTCCGGCGGCGCGCGGTGCGGCGCGTCCCGACGGCGGTGCGCCGGGACGCGCGGCCGTCGCTCACGCGCTCGCGGGCCCGCCCGCCGCGAGCCCGGCGACCGCCTTCGTCCGCGACCTGCCCGTCTGGTCCTTGAGCACGACGTACTTGAGGTCGACGTGCGGCTCCAGCGCGCTGAACTTGTCGTTCGGCGCACCGATGACGAGCTGGAAGCCCAGCCCACGCCACGCCCCGATCGCGCGACCCGTGAACCGGGCGTCGGCCTTGATGAGGGCCTCGTCGAGGAACACCGGCGCGTACCGGGGACGCTCGGCACCGGCGTCGCCGAGCTGGTAGCGCAGCGCCGCCCCGACGATGAACGCGACGAGCTCCTGCGACTCACCGCCGGACTTCTCGCCGATGTGGTCGTACAGCGCGACGTGGTTGCCGTCGAGGTCGACCTTCTCCGCGGACAGCCGCACGTGCCGGCGCACGTCGACGAGGTCGGCGAAGTCGGGGGAGGAGCGGCGGATGCGGTCGATGACCTTCGCCATGCGGTGGTAGCGGCGCTCCCGCTCGGCGTCCGACGCCTCGGTCGACAGCACCTCGCGCAGGTCGCGCAGCTCCTTGCGGAACCGGGCGACGACGGTGGACTGGGTGTCGCGGGCGTCGATGCGCAGGCGGTGGTCGTCGTCGGCGAACGGCAGGTCCGCGAGGATGTCGTTGACCGGGCGGATGCGCTCCTTGATCTCGCGCACCGACCGTGACAGCGCGCTGTGCAGGTCCGCGAGGTCGTTGCCGGACAGCCGCAGCAGGCTCGTGCGCCACTCCGCCTCGAGCTCGTGCAGCCCCTGGGTCTCGAGCTCGGTGAGGATGCGGTCGTAGTCCGCGTACGACGCGTCCGGGTCGGTGCCGAGGTTCGGGTCGGGCCAGCGCTCGACGAACGTCTCGAACGTGCGGCGCAGCGCCTCGCGTGCCGTCGCGACGGTCTGCTGGGCGGCCTGACGGTCGGCGCGCAGCAGGTCCGCCGCCCGGGCGACGACGGCGTCGAACGCGTCGAGCGCCGCGGCCGGGTCCGTGCGGTCGTCGACCCGCGGCAGGTCCGGCTCGGTGCTGCCGAGCACGCGCTCGAGGTACGCACGCTGCTCGGCGTCGAGCCGGGTGCCGGCGTCCTGCGCGGCGTCGAGCGCGCCCTGGGCGACGTCGACGGCGTCCGTCGTCGCCGACCAGCGCTCGCCGAGGTCCGTCGCCGCGCCCTTCGTGCGACCCAGCTGCTCGGTGAGGTCCTGGATGAGGACGTCGAGCTCGGCGCTGCGCTGCTGCAGGCGCACGACGTCGGGGTTGCCGTCGGTCACCTCCTCCACGACGCGCTGCCACCGGTCACGCTCGGCCTCGACGCCGGCGACGTCGACCTGGTCCCACGTGAGGTCGACGACCGCCGTGTACGCGCGCAGCGTCGCGTCGTACCGGTCCCAGGAGGCCTCGGCCTCCTCGACCCTCGCCTCGGCGTCCGTGAGCCGCGCCTCGGCGCGTGCGAGGGTCTGCTCGAGGTCGGCGAGGCGGCGCGTGTTGGTGAAGCCGAGGACGTTGCGCGCGCCCTGGCCGCCGTGCGCACCGCGGCGTCCCTCGGAGACCTGGCCGCCGCGGGTGAGGGCCTTCTCGTGCTGCGCGAGCTCACCGGGGGTGTCGACGCACACGTACGCGAACCGCGACGCGAGCTCGCTCTTCAGCCACCCCGTGAACGGGCTCTGCCGGTAGTCGAGCCGCCCCGGGAGCGTGTGGACGTCGAGGCCGATGTCGTCGCGCAGACCCGTGGGCACGCCCTCGAAGCGCAGCCGGCGGCCCGTGCGCACCGAGTCGACGGCCCGGCGGAACTGCTGCAGGTGCGCGACGTCGATGAGCATGAGCGTGGCGAACCCGCCGAGGGCGAGGTTGAACGCCTCGCGCCACAGCTCGTGCTGCGTGCGGACCTCGATGAGCTCGGCGACGAACGGCAGGTCGTCCGGCGTGAGGCCGGCGGCCTGGGCCAGCGCGGCACGTGCGGCGTGCAGGTCGCCGGGGATGTTGTCGTTGCGGTGCCGGGCGTCGTCGTGGTCGCGGCGCAGCACCGCGAGGTCGGCCGCGGCCTCCTTGCGCTCGGACATCGCGTCGACGAGGGCCTGCCGGGCGGCGGCCTTCGCGTCGGCGTCCGCCAGCGCGGTGCGGGCACGGGCGACGAGGTCGGCGAACTCCTCGCCGGTCGTCACCGAGGTGCCGAGGGTCGAGCGCAGCACGTCGTCGAGACGCGCGCGGGCCCGCGTCACCTCCTCGACGCGTGCGTCGACCCCGCGCAGCT
>JAEXEM010000221.1 GCA_023401045.1 Actinomycetes bacterium | reverse complement strand
GGGCGGCGACGCCCGGCCCGCCCGAGCGCGGGGCCTCGGCGCCGGCGCGCGTCAGCGGACGACGACCCCCGCGGCACGCAGCGCGTCCTTGACCTGACCGACGGTGAGCGTCCCGAAGTGGAAGACGCTCGCCGCGAGCACGGCGTCGGCACCCGCGCGGGCCGCCTCGACGAAGTGCTCCGGCGTCCCGGCACCGCCCGACGCGATGAGCGGCACGCTCACCCGGGCCCGCACGTCGCGGATCATCCCGAGGTCGAAACCGGCGGTCGTGCCGTCCGCGTCCATGGAGTTGAGCAGCACCTCGCCGACGCCGAGCTCGACGGCGCGGTGCGCCCACTCGACGGCGTCGATGCCGGTACCGCGCCGGCCGCCGTGCGTCGTCACCTCGTAGCCCGACGGGGTCTCGACACCCGGGCCGGTGCGACGGGCGTCGACCGACAGGACGAGGACCTGCGAGCCGAAGCGCTCGGCGATCTCGGTGATGAGCTCGGGACGCGCGATCGCGGCGGTGTTGACACCGACCTTGTCGGCGCCGGCCCGCAGCAGCCGGTCGACGTCCTCCGGGGAGCGCACGCCGCCACCGACGGTGAGCGGGACGAAGACCTCGCCCGCGGTCCGCCGGACGGCGTCGTAGGTCGTCTCACGGTCCGACGACGAGGCGGACACGTCGAGGAAGGTCAGCTCGTCGGCGCCCTCGGCGTCGTAGCGCCGCGCGAGCTCGACGGGGTCGCCCGCGTCACGGAGGTTCTCGAAGTTCACGCCCTTGACGACGCGGCCCGCGTCGACGTCGAGGCACGGGATGACCCGCAGCGCGAGGGTCACGAGCCGGCCCCTGCCGGCGCACCGGTCGCGAGGATGTCGATGACGAAGACCACGGTCTTCCCGGCGAGCTCCTGGGCGTCTGTCACGCCCAGAGGGTACGACGGCGGGACGACGAGGAGCACACGGCTCCCGGCGGGCTGGTCGACGAGCCCCTCGGCCCACGGCGGCACGTCGGACAGCAGGAACGACACCGGCAGGCCCCGCTCCCACGTGGAGTCGAACTGCACGCCGTCGTCCCAGGCGTACCCGCTGTACTGCACCGTGATGACGTCCCCGGCGGCGACCTGCGCGCCCTGCCCGCGGACGAGCGGCTGGACGACGAGCTCCTCGGGCGGCGGCGTGCCCGTCGCCGTGAGCGTCGGGGCGCCGTCGCCGTCCTCGCCGACGACCGGCAGCGACGGGTCGGGCGGCACCGGCTGGCCGACGGCGCGCGTCGGCAGCACGTCGAGCACCGTGACCGTCGGGTAGTCCGCACCGGGGCCGCCGGGTGCGACCTGGAGGAGGCGCGCACCGACCTGCTGCCCGCGCAGCGTCTCGTAGAGGTCGGTGCCGAGGTCCTCGACCGTGAGCATGCGTGGCGTCGGGCTCGTCGAGTAGCTCTCCTTGACGAGGCTGGCGTCGCGGGCGTTCTCGAGCCAGAAGTCGATGAGCACCGGCGCACCGTCGACGAGCTCGGCACCCGTGCCGGGCCACACCGTCTCGCGGTAGGTCTCCTCGACCGCCAGGGGCGTGAGGTACGTGACCGTGGGCGCCGCGCCGGGGTCGCCCGTGACGGCGACCTCCGGGTCCTCCGCGGTCACCGACGTGCACGCGGCCAGCACGAGGCCGACCACCGCCAGCACGGCCGTCCGGCGCAGTCCGGTCACCCAGCGCACGGCTCACTCCTCCCGGGTCGTCCACCCGGCGCCTGTCGAGCCGCGCCGGACCGGGAGCCACTGTACGTGCCCACGCCGACGGCGGGCCCGGGCCGTCCGTACCGGCCGCGAGCCGCGCCGCAGGTCACATGGACTCGATGAGGCGCTCCACCCGGTCGTCGACGCTGCGGAACGGGTCCTTGCACAGGACCGTGCGCTGCGCCTGGTCGTTGAGCTTGAGGTGCACCCAGTCGACCGTGTAGTCCCGACGGGCGTCCTGCGCGGCGCGCACGAAGTCGCCGCGCAGCTTCGCCCGGGTCGTCTGCGGCGGCACCGCGGTCGCCTCGAAGACGTCGAGGTCCGTCGTCACGCGCTCGACGAGACCACGCGCCGCGAGCAGGTTGTACAGCCCCTCGCTGCGCGAGATGTCGTGGTACGCGAGGTCGAGCCGCTGGATGCGCACGTCGGAGAGCTCGAGACCGTGCTTGGCGCGGTAGCGCTCGATCATCCGGTACTTGATGACCCAGTCGAGCTCACGCTCGACGAGCGACAGGTCGCCGGTGCGCAGCGCCCGCAGCCCGCGCTCCCACAGGTCGAGGACCTGCTTGGCCTGCGGGGTGGGGCCCATCTCCGCCGTGACGAACTCGCTCACCCGCGCGAGGTACTCCTCCTGCAGGTCGATCGCGGTGACCGTCCGCCCCGTGGCGAGCGTCACCGGCTGCCGGCCCGTCATGTCGTGGCTGATCTCACGGATCGCCCGGATGGGGTTCTCCAGCGTGAGGTCACGCATCGGCACGCCCGCCTCGATGAGGCGCAGCAGGAGGTCGGTCGAGCCGACCTTGAGCATCGTCGTCGTCTCCGACATCGAGGAGTCCCCGACGATGACGTGCAGCCGGCGGTAGTGCTCGGCGTCGGCGTGCGGCTCGTCCCGGGTGTTGATGATGGGCCGCGACCGCGTCGTCGCGCTCGACACCGCCTCCCAGATGTGGTCCGCGCGCTGGGAGAGGCAGTAGACCGCGCCGCGCGGCGTCGCGAGCACCTTGCCGGCGCCGGTGAGGACCTGCCGCGTGATGAGGAACGGCACGAGCACGTCCGAGAGCCGGGCGAAGTCGCCCTGCCGGCGCACGAGGTAGTTCTCGTGGCAGCCGTAGGAGTTCCCGGCCGAGTCGGTGTTGTTCTTGAACAGGTGGATGCGGCCCGGCAGGCCCTCGTGCTCGAGCCGTTGCTGGGCGTCGGAGACGAGGCCCTCGAGGATGCGCTCGCCGGCGCGGTCGTGCGTGACGAGCTGGCGCCAGTCGTCGCACTCCGCCGTCGCGTACTCGGGGTGCGAGCCCACGTCGAGGTAGAGCCGCGAGCCGTTGCGCAGGAAGACGTTGGACGACCTCCCCCACGCGACGACCTTGCGGAACAGGTAGCGCGCGACCTCGTCCGCCGACAGCCCGCGGCCGTCCTGCGCGGCGCAGGTCACGCCGTACTCCGTCTCCAGCCCGAAGATGCGCCGGTCCATGCGTCACTCCCTCGCTCGTCCACCGTCGTGGGGCGTCCACCTCAGGGTGCGGGCGGTGCGCTCCCGGCGCTCGTCGGGCCGGCGCCGAGGACGTCCTCGAGCAGCGCGCCGGTGAGCCTGCGGAACGCGCGCCGCGGCCGGGTCCGGTCGAGCACCGCGACCTCGAGCTGGCTCGCGCCCAGCGTGCGCGGCTCACCGTCGTCCCCGGAGCCGCCGAGCACGCGGACCGCGACGCCGAGCACCTCGGCGAGCGTCATGCCCGGGCGCCACTCCCCCTCGAGCAGGCCGCCGAGACGCTCGGCCTGGCCGCCCATGACGACCCAGCCGTGCTCGTCGGTGACCGAGCCGTCGTAGGACAGCCGGTAGATCTGGTCCCCGTCGGGCTCCCGCCCGACCTCGACGACGACGAGCTCGACCTCGAGCGGCTTCGACTCGGTGGTGAAGACCGTGCCGAGCGTCTGCGCGTACGCGTTCGCCAGCCCGCGGGCCGTGACGTCGACGCGGTCGTAGGAGTACCCGCGCAGGTCCGCGTAGCGCACCCCGGCGACGCGCAGGTTCTCGAACTCGTTGTACTTGCCGACCGCGGCGAACGCGATGCGGTCGTAGATCTCCGAGATCTTGTGCAGCGCCCGGGAGGGGTTCTCCGTGGCGAACGCGATGCCGTCGTCGTACTGCAGGACGACGACCGAGCGGCCGCGGGCGATGCCCTTGCGCGCGTAGTCCGCCCGGTCCTTCATCAGCTGCTCGGGCGAGACGTAGAACGGCATGCTCATCGGGCGTCCTCCTCCCGCGCGGCCGCGCGGCGGGCGTCCTCGACGGCCGTCACCGCCTCGGCGAGGTCGTCGTCGGCGACACGCAGGTAGCCCGACTCGGTGACGGTCGCGACGACCGGCCAGATGCGGCGGACCCGGTCCGGGCCGCCGGTCGCGGAGTCGTCGTCCGCGGCGTCGACGAGCGCCTCGACGGCGACCCGCACGGCGGCGTCGGCGTCCATCGCCGGGCGCCAGCGCTTCTTCAGCGAGCCGCGCGCGAACACCGAGCCGGAGCCGACCGCGTGGTGCTCGTGCTCCTCGTACCGGCCGCCCGTGACGTCGTACGAGAAGATCCTGCCCACGCCGCGGTCGAGGTCGTACCCGCCGAAGAGCGGGACGACGGCGAGGCCCTGCATCGCGAGGCCGAGGTTGCCCCGGATCATCGTCGCGAGACGGTTCGCCTTGCCGTCGAGCGACAGCAGGCTGCCCTCGATCTTCTCGTAGTGCTCCAGCTCGAGCTGGAACAGCCGGACGAGCTCGATGGCGAGCCCCGCTGTACCCGCGATCCCGACGGCCGAGTACTCGTCCGCCGGGAAGACCTTCTCGATGTGCCGGCTGGCGATCATCGAGCCCATCGTCGCGCGCCGGTCCCCCGCCATGACGACGCCGCCGTCGAACGTGAGCGCGACGATCGTCGTCCCGTGCGGTGCGCTCACCTCACCGACCGGCAGCGGCCGGTTCCCGGGAAGCAGCTCGGGCGCGTACCCGGAGAGGAAGTCGACGAACGACGACGTCCCCGGTGTCGTGAAGGCGTGCGGCAGCCGCCCGGACGAGTCGTTCAGGCTCATCGGCGCTCACTGACCGCCCTTCTGGACGAACCCGCGGACGAACTGCTCGGCGTTCTGCTCGAGGACGTCGTCGATCTCGTCGAGCAGGGCGTCCACCTCGGCGTCACGGGCCTGCGCGCTCGGCGCGGCCGGCGTGGGGGTGTCCGGCTCGTCGACCGGCTCGTCGTCGTGGCGTCGCTTCGCGTGCTCCTGCCCGGCCATGGTGCCCTCCGTCCTGCGGACGCGTCCTGCGTGCCCGCAGGGCCACCCTAGGCCCATCGGCGCGGACCCGTCCCGAGGAGGGTCCGGCCGGTGGACGTGTCTCAGCCGCCGAGCGCGTCGAGCAGCGAGCGGGCGTCCGGGCTGCGGTCGAGCAGCTCCCCGACGTGCGCGCGCGTGCCACGCAGCGGGTCGCGCATCGGCACCCGCTGCAGCGACTGCGAGCCCGGCACGTCGAACACGACCGAGTCCCAGCTCGCCGCCGAGATCTGGCCGCCGTACCGGGCCACCGCCTCGCCGCGGAAGTACGCGCGGGTGTCCTGCGGCGGGTGGAGGACCGCCTCCTCCACCTGCTCGGGGGTGACGAGGAGCTCGACGGCGCCGGCGGCCGCGAGCCGGTGGTAGAGCCCGCGCTCGGGGCGGACGTCCGACCACTGCAGGTCGACGGCCGCCAGGCGGGGGTGGTCCCACGCGAGGCGGTCGCGGCGGCGCATCCCGTCGAGCAGCCGCAGCTTGGCGATCCACTCGACCTCCCGCGCGCAGGACGCCGGCTCGTCCCCGAGACGGGCGAGCAGGGACTCCCAGCGGTCGAGGACGTCGAGGGTCTGCGCGTCGGGGGCCTCGCCCGTCACGTCGAGGGCGTCGCGCACCGCCGCCACGTACTCCGCCTGGACCTCGAGGGCCGTGAGGTGCCGACCGTCGACCAGCTCGAGCCGCGCCGACAGGTCGAGGTCGTGGCTCACGCGGTGGACGGCCCCGACCGGGTCCCGCAGCGCGAGGCGGTCGACGGCCTGCGCGACGCGCGCCGCGGCGCCACCCGCCTCCGCCTGCTCGACGAGCCAGAGGACGAGCGACGTCGTCCCCGTGCGCAGGTACGTCGCGACCTCGAGCATCGTCGCGTCGCCGATGATGACGTGCAGCCGCCGCCACCGCGTCGGGTCGGCGTGCGGCTCGTCGCGGGTGTTGACGATCGGGCGGCGCAGCGTCGTCTCGAGGCCGACCTCGGCCTCGATGTAGTCGGCCCGCTGCGAGAGCTGGAACCCGGGGTGCTCGCCGCGCTGGCCGAGGCCGACCCGTCCGGCCCCCGTGAACACCTGCCGGGTGACGAGGAACGGTGTGAGGCGCGCGACGAGGTCGCCGAACGGCACCGCGCGGTCGACGAGGTAGTTCTCGTGCGTGCCGTACGTCGCGCCCTTGCCGTCGACGTTGTTCTTGTACAGCGTGACGTCGGGCAGCGCGGGGCTGGACGCGAGGCGGCGCACGGACTCGAGCATGACGAGCTCGCCGGCCCGGTCCCAGCGGACCGCGTCGAGCGGCGTCGTCACCTCCGGTGACGAGTACTCGGGGTGCGCGTGGTCGACGTAGAGCCGAGCGCCGTTCGTGAGGATGACGTTGGCGGCCCCGGGATCCTCGTACTCCTCGACCTCGGCGCGCGGCATCTGCTGGGGGGCGTCGCCCGAGGGGGCGGGCCGCGTCGGCGAGTCGGTGAGCATCGACGGGTGCGCCGACGCCCGCTGCAGGTGGAAGCCGCGGGCGTCGTGCAGCGGGTCCTCGTCGTCGTAGTCCCACCGTGCACGCCCGCGCCCGGCCTCGCGGGCAGCGGCGTGCACGGCCACGACGTGGCTCGACAGGAGCATCGGGTTGGCCAGGGGCCGGCCCGGCTGCAGGACGCCGTACTCGGTCTCCAGGCCCATCACGCGCCGAACGGTCACGTGCCCACCCTAGGCGCACGCCCCGGCCGCGGCGGTGCCCGTCCGGGCGGCCCACCGCGGCGGGGACGGGCTCACAGGTACTGGCCGGTGCTCGTGACGTTCTCGATGGTGCGCGACGCGTCGACGCCCTTCTTGCCCTGGACGATCGTGCGGATGAACACGATGCGCTCCCCCTTCTTGCCGGAGATGCGCGCCCAGTCGTCGGGGTTCGTCGTGTTCGGCAGGTCCTCGTTCTCCTTGAACTCGTCGACGCACGCCGCGAGCAGGTGGTCGACCCGGATGCCGCGCTGACCGGTCGCGAGCAGGTCCTTGATCGCCGTCTTCTTCGCACGGTCGACGACGTTCTGGATCATCGCCCCGGAGTTGAAGTCCTTGAAGTAGAGGACCTCCTTGTCACCGCTGGCGTACGTCACCTCGAGGAAGCGGTTCTCCTCCTCCTCGGAGTACATCCGCTCGACGACCCGCTCGATCATCGCCTCGACCGCCTGGGCCGACGAGCCGCCGTGCTCGGCGAGGTCCTCGGCGTGGATCGGCAGGTCCGGGGTGAGGTACTTGGCGAAGATCTCGCGCGCACCCTCGGCGTCGGGCCGCTCGATCTTGATCTTCACGTCGAGCCGTCCGGGGCGCAGGATCGCCGGGTCGATCATGTCCTCGCGGTTGGAGGCGCCGATGACGATGACGTTGTCGAGGCGCTCGACGCCGTCGATCTCCGAGAGCAGCTGCGGGACGATGGTCGTCTCGACGTCGCTGGACACCCCGGTGCCGCGGGTGCGGAACAGCGACTCCATCTCGTCGAAGAACACGACGACGGGGTGCCCCTGGGAGGCCTTCTCGCGCGCCCGGGAGAAGATGAGCCGGATGTGCCGTTCGGTCTCCCCGACGTACTTGTTGAGCAGCTCGGGGCCCTTGACGTTGAGGAAGTACGAGCGCGCCTCCGACGCGTCAGCGCCGCGCGCGGCGGCGGCCGTCGCCGCGAGCGAGTGCGCGACGGCCTTGGCGATGAGCGTCTTGCCGCAGCCCGGAGGGCCGTAGAGCAGGACGCCCTTCGGCGGCTTGAGCCCGTGCTCGCGGAAGAGCTCGGGGTGGAGGAACGGCAGCTCGACGGCGTCGCGGATCGCCTCGATCTGCGGCCCCAGGCCGCCGATGTCGGAGTAGTCGATGTCCGGGACCTCCTCGAGCACGAGGTCCTCGACCTCGGCCCGCGGGATGACCTCGAAGACGAAGCCGCTGCGCGAGTCGATCGTCAGCGCGTCCCCGACGCGCACGCCGGCGTCGGTCACCTGGCCGGCGAACCGCACGACCCGCTCCTCGTCGCCCCGGCCGACGACGAGCGCCCGACCCTCGCCGAGCATCTCCTTGACCGTGACGAGCTCACCGACCTGCTCGTAGCCGCCCGCCTCGACGACGGTGAGGGCCTCGTTGAGCATGACCTCCTGGCCGGGCCGCAGGCGGTGCACGTCGAGCGTCGGGCTCGCGCCCACGTGCATCTTGCGGCCCGCCGAGACGATGTCGACGGTGCCGTCGTCCCGCGCGTGGAGGAACGTCGCGTACGTGCCGGGGGGCTTGGCGAGGTCGTCGACCTGCCGCTTGAGCTCGAGGATCTGCTCACGGGCGGCGACGAGCGCCTCGCTCAGGCGCTCGTTCTTCGCGGCGAGGACGTTGAGCTCCCGCTGCAGGTCACGTCCAGGGACAGCCGGTTCGGTCATGATGATCGACCTCCGATCGCGTCGCGATGCGCCCTACCTCCGGTCCACCGTGCACGCCTTCGTGCCTGCTGGTCCGACGACCCTAACCGTCAGTGTCAACACCAGGGGCGTGTCGCGCACCGCGTGCCGCGGTCGTCCCGGAGGGTGGACGTACCGGGGTCACCCCGCGTCGTCGCGGTCGGCCAGCTCCTCGGCGGTGACGTGCAGGTCGCGGCGCACGCGACGGATCTTCTTCGCCGACGTCTCGCGCTCGCCCATCGCCTCGGGCGACCACAGCGCCTCGTCCGCCGCGGGCGCGCCGTCCGCCGCCACCGGGTAGGCGCCCTTGGCGGGACGCCGCTTGCGCTGCGGCGGCTCGACCCCGTCCGCGAGGCGGCGGGTCGTGAGGAGGAACCCGGTGTGGCCGACCATCCGGTGCTGCGGCCGCACCGCGAGTCCCTCGAGGTGCCATCCGCGCACCATCGACTCCCACGCCTCGGGCTCGGTGTACCGGCCGTCGGCGCGCACGTCCTCGGCGAGCCGGGAGAGCTGGGTGGTCGTCGCGACGTAGCAGACGAGCACGCCGCCCGGCGCGAGCGCGGTCGCGACCGCGTCGAGGTTCTCCCAGGGCGCGAGCATGTCGAGGACGACGCGGTCGACCGTCCCGGGCTCCGCCGCGTGCGGCAGCTCGTCGGCGAGGTCGCCGAGGCGCAGGTCCCACGCGGGGTGCGGGCCGCCGAAGAACTGCTCGACGTTGCCGCGTGCGATGGCGGCGAAGTCCTCGCGACGCTCGATCGAGACCAGCCGGCCGCCGTCCCCGACGGCACGCAGCAGCGAGAGGGTGAGCCCGCCCGACCCCACCCCGGCCTCGACGACGGTCGCCCCGGGGAAGACGTCGCCCATCGTGACGATCTGCCCGGCGTCCTTGGGGTAGACGACCGCCGCACCGCGCGGCATCGACAGCACGTGGTCGGACAGCAGCGGGCGCAGCGCGAGGTACTCGACACCGGAGGTGTTGGCGACGACGACGCCCTCGCTGGCACCGATGAGGTCGGTGTGCCGCAGGTAGCCGCGGTGCGTGTGGAACGTCGCGTCGGGGTGCAGCGTGATCGTGTGCAGCCGGCCGCGCGGGTCGGTCAGCTGGACGCGCTCACCGACCCGGAAG
>JAEXEM010000155.1 GCA_023401045.1 Actinomycetes bacterium | reverse complement strand
CGGCGGGCCCGGCGGCGTTGACCGCGGCGGCCGCGACGCACGCGGCGAGCGCCTGCGCGGAGCCGACCGACAGGTCGATGCCGCGGACCGCGATGACGAGCGTCATGCCGTAGCCGACGATCGCGAGGATCGCGGCGTTGATGAGCATGTTGGTGACGTTCGAGCCGGACGCGAAGTGCGGCACGACGAGCAGCCCCGCGACGAGCACGAGGAGGAACGGCACGAGGACGCCGGCGTTCTGCAGCAGGCGGCGCCGGCTGTCGGCCCGGCGGGCGCGCTCGGCGGAGCGGGCGCGCTCGTCGGTGACGAGGTCCACGGCGCGGGCGGCGGTGGTGTCAGGCACGGGAGCCCTCCTGGACGGTCTGGCCCACGGAGGCGCCGACGATGTTGTCCTCGGTGACGTCGCGTCCGTGCAGCTCGGCGACCTGGCGGCCGGCGAAGTAGACGGCGCACCGGTCCGCGATCGCGGCGAGCTCGGGGGCGTCGGAGCTCGACACGACGACCGCGACACCGGCCTGCGCGAGCTCCTTGATGAGCTGGTAGATGTCGACCTTGGCGCCGACGTCGACGCCTCGGGTGGGCTCGTTGAGCAGGAGCACCGCGCAGCCGGACAGCAGGGCCCGGCCGAGCAGCACCTTCTGCTGGTTGCCGCCCGAGAGGTTGCCGATGAGCTGGCGACCGTGCGGCACGCGGATGCGCATGTCGGCCCGCAGCCGCTCGAACTGCGCGCGCTCGTCCTTGACGACGGGCAGCAGCCGCTGCAGCAGGCCGAGCGGCGAGCGGTCGCGCGAGACCATGGCGTTCTCGGTGACGTCGAGGTGGGGCAGGATGCCCTCGCTCTTGCGGTCCTCGCTCAGCATGAAGACGCCCTGGCGCATCGCCTGGCGCGGGGAGCGCAGCCGGACGGTGCGCCCGTCGACGAGCACCTCGCCGCCGGTGGCGGGACGGTCGCCGAACAGCGCGCGGGTGAGCTCGGTGCGCCCGGAACCGACGAGCCCGGCGAGGCCGACGATCTCCCCGGCGCGGACCGTGAGGTCGAACGGCTCGGCGACGCCCGCCACGCGCAGACCGCGCACGACGAGGCGCTCCTCGCCGGAGTGCTCCGTCACGGGCCCGCGCTCGAAGGTCTGGGGGGCACGGCCGAGCATGTGCTCGACGAGCCGCTGCTCGTCGAGGTCGGCCGTCGGGGCGTGCGCGACGAGCTCGCCGTCGCGCAGCACGGCGACGTCGTGGCAGATCTCGAAGATCTCGTCGAGGTGGTGCGAGACGTAGACGACGGCCTTGCCCTGGGCGGCGATGCGGCGCACGATCTCGTGGAGGCGGACGATCTCGCCGCCGTTGAGCGCGGCCGTGGGCTCGTCCATGATGAGGACGTCGAACTCGCGCGACAGCGCGCGAGCGATCTCGACGAGCTGCCGGTCGCCCACGGTGAGCGAGGAGACCGGGCGGTCCGGGTCGAGGTCGAGGCCGAGCTGCTCGAGCAGCTCGGCGGTGCGGCGGCGCGTGACGCCGGCGTCGACGACCCCGCCGCGGGTGGTCTCGTGGCCGAGGAAGACGTTGTCGGCGACGGACAGCTGCGGCACCAGGCGGAACTCCTGGCTGACGACGCTGATGCCGGCGGCCTGCGACTCGGCGGAGCTGCGGAACGTCCGCTCCTCGCCGTGCACGAGGACCTTGCCCGCCACGGGCTGCTCGATGCCTCCGAGGATGCGGATGAGCGTGCTCTTGCCGGCGCCGTTCTCACCGACGAGTCCGAGCACCTGACCGGCGCGCAGCTCGAGCGACACCCCCTTGAGGGCGCGCACCCCGGGGTACTCCTGGACGACGTCCAGGACCTGCACCACTGCCGTCATCGACGACTCCTTGCTCGACGGGGGCAGGGGCGGGCCCGAGGGCCCGCCCCTGCCGGTGGGTCAGTCCTGCGCGGCGCGCGAGGCGCGGAAGTCCGCGAGGTTCTCGGCGGTGACGATCTCGACCGGGAAGAAGATGGTCTTCGTCGCCTCGTCGTCGTACGCCTGCTCGCCCTCGAGGAGCGCGAGGATGGTCTCGACCGCCTTGATGCCCTGGCCGTACGGGTCCTGGGCGACCGTGGCGCTCATGAGGCCCTGCTCGATGAGGTCGAGCGCACCGTCCGCACCGTCGAAGCCGATGAGGATGAAGCCGTCCTCGACCGACTTGCCGGCCGTCTCCATGGCGCGCTGGGCGCCGATCGCGGAGTCGTCGTTCGCGGCGTAGATGACCTGCAGGTCCGGGTTGGCGGACAGCATGTCCTGCGCCGCGGCGAAGCCGCCGTCGACCGTGTCGTTGCCGTCGAGGCTCGAGACGACCTCGAAGTTCTCGTGGGCGTCGAGGATCTCGACGAACTCGGCGACGCGCTCCTCGCCGACGACCGAGCCGGCGTGCAGCTCGATGACGCCGACCTTGTGCGGGCCGGGGACGTCGCCGAGCTGCTCGATGACGTACTCGGCGGCCAGCGCCCCACCGTTGGAGTTGTTCGACTGGATGTAGGCGTCGTAGTCGCCGGCGGTGCCGATGTCGGCGATGACGACCGGGATCTTCGCGTCGTGCGCGGCGTCGATGGTCGACGGCAGCGCGGACGGCTGGACGGGCGTGACGATGAGGCCGGACACGCCCTGGTTGATGAGGTCGAGGGAGCCGGAGACCTGGGCCTGCTGGTCGGACTTCTGGTCGACGACGACGACCTCGACACCGGCGGCCTCGCCACCGGCCTTGACGCCGGCCGCGTAGGACTGCCAGTAGGGGTTCTGCAGGTCGTAGACGGAGTACCCGATCTTCAGCGGGTCCTTCGCCTCGAACTGGACGTCGCCGGCACCGCCGGCGGCGGGGGTGCCCGACTCGGCGGGCTCGTCGGCGCCGCTGGCGCAGGCGCTCAGCAGCAGGGCGGTCGCCGCGGCGAGGCCGAGCGCACGGGAGATGGGACGCACTGGTGTCTCCTTTGACGAGGTGATGCAAGGGTTGTTCGCCGGTCCGGCGGGGTGCCGGGACCGTGGTCCCGCGGACGGGGTGTCAGCGGATGGCAGTGGTGAGGCGGCCGGTGTTGGCGGCCTCGGCGACGAACGCGTTGTCGTGCAGACCGGCCCACGACGGCAGCGGCACGGCCTTGTCGTGCGCGTGCTCGGTGGGCTCGTGGCTGTAGGTCGAGACCTCGCGCACGACGAGCGGGGTGTCGGCGTCCGCCGGGCACCGGAAGGCGTGCAGGTGCTTGCGGTGCATGACGAACTTCGGGTCCCCGGCGCGCAGCCGCACGTAGCTCGTGAGGCGCTCGTAGGACTCCTCGCGCCCGGCCGGCAGGGCGACGCCCTCGGGCCAGGGGCTGCCCTGGGGCATCGGCGAGAACTCCAGCGGCGGCTCGTCGCCGACGACGACGGGCTCGGCCGAGTAGAAGACCTCCATCTCCCCCAGGACGACCTCGTAGCTCTCGGTCTTGCGCTGGTGGAAGTGGGGCGGGCAGAACTTGCCGGGGTGGACGATCATCAGCTTGTCGCACAGGCCGGAGTACTCGGCGTGCGCGGCGCCGCTGCTCGGCAGGCCGTCGACGGCGGGCTCGTTGAGCGACTCGAAGATGATCATCGCCTCGTAGGCCTCGCGGGACCACATGCCGTTCTCGAACGCGGCGTACTGGTCGTCGCCGAAGACGATCCCGGCGCTGTCGTTCACCATGTCGGGGGTGATGGGGTAGCGCAGCGCACGAGCGAGGCTCGCGGCCTCGTGGAGCCACTCGTCGTACTCACGTCGGGTCACGTACGTCCTGGCCACGGTGCCGTCCTCCATGCGTGCCGCAGGGTGCGCAGCTTCGCGCCACCCAGGTCTTGAAACGGTTCATCTGTGAACCGGTTCAAGGTTGCCTCACGCGTGCGGGGGTGTCAAACCTCGGCAGGTCACGGTTCGGACTCGGCCGCCGACCTCACGCCACCGGGGCCACAGGGCCGCCCACGGACTCGCGCACGACGAGCCGGGGCTCGAACTCGACGTGCGCCATGGCAGGGCGCTCCCGGGCCTGCAGCAGCAGCTCGGCCGCCGCGACGCCCATCTCGAACGACGGCTGGTGGACCGTCGTCAGCGGCGGGTCCAGCGCGCGGGCGAAGTCCGCGTCGTCGTACCCGACGAGGGCGAGGTCGTGCGGCACCCGCAGCCCTCGCTCCTGCATCGCGAGCAGCGCCCCGAGCGCGAGCAGGTCGTTGACGCACATGACCGCGTCGATCGAGCGGGCGTCGAGCAGCGGGGCCACGGCCGCACCACCCTCGTCGACGGTGAGGTCGTGCACCTGCACCTCGACCATGACCTCGGACGGGTCGAGCCCCCGGTCCTCGAGCGCCGCACGGGCCCCCTCCCGCCGCTCGGCGCACCACGAGACGGAGAGCGGGCCGTTGACGAACGCGATCCGCCGGTACCCCGCGTCGGCGAGGTGCCCCATGGCCAGGCCGGCCCCCTCGACGTTGTCGAGGCTCACCCACGCGCCGTCGGCGCCGGGCACCCGCCGCCCGAGGGACACGACGCCGAAGCGCCGGCCCTCGAACGGGGCCCAGTCCGCCACGCGGTCGACGATCGGCGCGATGACGAGCCCGTCGACCCCCTGGCTCTCCAGGCCGCGCAGCACGCGCTGCTGACGTGCCGGGTCCTGGTGGGTCGAGCCGACGACCATCGTGAGGCCGGCCTCCTCGGTCACGGACTCCACACCGCGCAGCACGGCCGCCCAGAACGGGTTGCCGACGTCGGGCACGACGACGCCGATGAGCTCGGACCGGCGGCTGCGCAGCTGCCCGGCGGCGCGCGACGGCACGAACCCGAGCGCCTTCATCGCGGCCTCGACCCGCTCGCGCGTCTCCTCGGAGACCATCGACGGGTTGTTGAGGACGTTCGAGACGGTCCCCAGCGAGACACCCGCACGGGCCGCGACGTCCCGCACACCGACGGGACGCGGACCGGCGCCTGCGCGCGACCGAGCCGCCATCGGCAGTGCCCCCCTAGCCGTCGTCGTCGAGGCCACGGCGCTGTTCGCCGCGCACCGGGTAGGGATACTACGTCCGCTTCGCCGGTGCACGACGCGACCGCCGCGTCGTCACCCGCCCGGCCGACGCTCAGGCCCCGAGCACGTGGCGCAGGTAGCGCCCGGGCGCGTCGAGGAAGCCGCGCCACGCGACGACGAGGTCGAGGTCCTCCCACGCGCACTCGCGCAGCCCCCACTCCCCGACCTCGTGGATCGTCGCCCCCGGCAGCGCCGCGAGCAGCGGCGAGTGCGTCGAGAGGACGACCTGGGAGCCGGCGCGCACGAGCGCGTCGAGCTGCTGCAGCAGGACGAGGCAGCCGGTGAACGACAGCGCCGACTCGGGCTCGTCGAGCACGTAGAGGCCCCTGTTCCGGGGCTTCATCCGCGAGCCGATGATCTCGAGGAACGACTCCCCGTGCGACATCTCGTGGAACGCCGGGTCGTCGCCGCCGGGGTTCTCGTCGAGGTACGTGTAGAAGCCGTGCATCGTCTCGGCCCGCAGGAAGAACCCGCGCCGCGGCGCACCGGCCCCGCGCACCAGCCGGATGTCGTGCGAGAGCCCGGACTCGCTCGGGCGCGTGCGGTGCCTGGACCCGGTCGACCCGCCCTCGGGGGCCATCCCGAACGCCGCCGCCAGCCCCTCGACGAGCGTCGACTTACCGGTGCCGTTCTCCCCCACGAGCACCGTCGCCGCCGTGAGGTCCCAGCCCTGCTCGAGCACCTGCCGCACCGCCGGCACGGCGAGGTGCCAGTCCCCGCCGCGCGGACCGTCGAGCCCGCCGTCACCCGCCTCGACACGGCGGACGGGCAGGGTGCTCCAGGCCCCGGTGCGCGCGGTCATGCCGACACCCCACCACGGCCGGACCGTGCGCCGCATCGCCCGCGGGACCGACGTCCGGGGTCCCCCCGTTCCTCGGCTAGACTCCTTGCCGCAGTGCGCCCGCCGGTGCGGGTGCTCGGCACCAGGAGGATTCGCCTAGTGGCCTATGGCGCACGCTTGGAAAGCGTGTTGGGTTAACGCCCTCGGGGGTTCGAATCCCCCATCCTCCGCCGGAACGAAGGGCCCGCAGCCGCGGGCCCTTCGTCGTACCTGGGCCCTCCGGCACACGACGCGGCGATGAGGCCGTGGCGGAGCCCGGCCCGCGGCGTCGCCCGAGCCCGAGCGGACGGCGGCGGAGGACGCGGCAGACGCACCGGGTTCCCGGCGGCCCGGCACGACCCGTGCCGACGGCCCGGCCGAGCCTGCTCGCGGCTCGTCGTTCCCGGTCGGGCACCCATGACGGGGCGGTCTGCTCGTCGTCGAGGAGAAGCCGTCGAGGAGAAGAGGGCGAGGAGAGAAGAGGGCGAGGAGAAGAGCTAGGGACCGCGCGGCGCCGTTGCCGGGCGGCGTGCCTCGACCGTAGGCAGCGCACCCCGCCCGGCCCGAGCCCTAGGTCCCAGGATCGCGGCCCGACCTGCGCCGTCGGTGCCGCCCCGCCCGCACGCGCGCGTCGTGCACCGCACACCCGCCCGATGAGTCCGGGCGCGCCCGCCGGTCCACCCCCTCAACCACAACGGGAGGAGCACGACATGTCGTTCCAGGCCTACCTCGACGCCGTCGAGGAGAAGACCGGGCTCACGCCGCGCCGGCTCGTCGAGCTCGCGCACGCGCGCGGGTTCGACGCCACGACGGCGGCGGGGCCGATCCTCGCGTGGCTCGCCGAGGACCACGGCCTCGGCCGCGGGCACGGCATGGCGATGGTCCACGTCATCACGAAGGGCCCCGGCATCGGCGACAAGCACGTCGGCACGACCGGCTCGCACCGCGACGGGTCGGACACGCTGTGGCTCGACGGGAAGGCGACGCGACCGACGTCCTGAACGCGTCGGGTCCGCCGGGTCAGGCGACGGACGGCGCGTCCCGCTCCCGGCCGAGCTCCGCGGCGAGAGCGGCCCGCTCGTCCGGGCCGAGGTGCCGGACGAGCTGTTGCAGCGCCTCCGCGCAGTCCGGGGCGGCGCGCAGGGTCTGCAGCATGCAGCCGGCGACGTACTCGGCACGGCCCGTCGTCGGGCGGTAGGCCCAGGACCGCGCGGCGCTCGTGCGCTCGAGCATGCCCTTGCGGGTGAGGTTGGTGAGGACGGTGGCGACCGTCGTGTAGGCGAGGTCGGCGCGGAGGCGTTCGAGGACGCGCCGGGTGCACAGCTCGTCGTCGCAGCCCCACAGGACGTCCATCACCTCGTGCTCGAGGGCGCCCAGGCGCGGGAAGGCGTCGGTCACGCCGTCCTCCCCGGTGCCGGGCAGTAGACCTGACCGCGCAGCCGGACGACGAGAGCACCGGCGGTGAGCAGGAGCGCCGCGGCGGCGAGGTACGGCTGGGCGGGGGCGAACCACGTGAGCGCACCGGAGTAGCCGAGCGCGAGCAGCGCGAGCTTGTTGCACACCGGGCACCCGACGGCGAACCACGCGAGCATCGCCCCGGCGATCCCGGCGCGGCTGGGGGCGTCGGCGCCGGTCCCCTCGTCCGCCGGCTGCGGGGCGGCGGCACCGCTCACCGGCCGCACGTACGTCGCGGCGAGCATGCCCGCGAGCACCGAGGAGACGATCCACACCGGGTAGTTCCACGCGACGACCGGGATCTCACGGCCGAACACCGGGTTGGGGATGATGACCGTCGGCACGCCGATGAGCAGCGCGAACGCGAGGGCGAAGAGGCCTGCGGCGACACGCTGCCGCGGCGTCCACGACCGCAGCGCGAGGACGACGGCGCGCACGGTCCGGCGCGGCTCGGTGTCGGGACGGACGACGGTCGGGGTGGGGAGCACGGGGCACCTGCGTCTCGGCTCGGTCGGCGCGCGAGGGTGCGCGCCGATCTACTACGCAGGATCGTACGAAGCAGCGTCGTAGGCCCGCCGCGAGGGTGTGCAGCAAGCCCGGCGGGCACAGGACCAGCACCGGGACGCCGCGCCGCCCTCACCCGCGACCGCCGCGGTCAGCGCCCGGGGGCCGCGAGCGCGCCCTGCAGCGCGCCGAGGCACACCGCGACGACGTCCGGCACCTCGTCGGT
>JAEXEM010000113.1 GCA_023401045.1 Actinomycetes bacterium | reverse complement strand
GCCCGCAGTGCATCGCGCACCCTGCAGCCCGCACGTCCGGACGACCTCTCACCCGCGCGCCGCCCCGTCCGATCGGATCTGTGACGTGAGACGACGTGTCCACGATGCGAGAGGGGTACGAGTGGCTGACAGGACGCGGACGATGCCCCGCACACGACGCCGTGGCGAGGCTCCGACGACCACCGGGACGGCCCGCCGCGTACGAGGCGCCTGGTTCTGGGACCGCCCCGTCGCTGTGAAGATCGCGACGGCGCTGCTCGTGCTCGGTCTGACGTTCGCCGCCGTCGGCGGGGCGGGGGCGCTCGCGCTGTGGCGGGCCGGCCAGAGCCTCGAGCAGATGACGGGGCGCACCGGCGACACCCAGGTCGACGCGCTCCTCACCGCGAGCCGGGCCGAGGTGGACCGCACGATCGTCGCCCTCGCCGTCGCGTTCGTCATCGGCACGCTCCTCTCCTGCGCGGTCGCCACGCTCGTGACGACCCGGATCACGCGGACTGTCCGCACCGTCCAGCGGTCCCTCGAGGCGATGGCCGAGGGCGACATGACGGTGCCCGCCGACGTGCCGTGGCGCGACGAGACCGGGCGGATGGCACAGGCGCTGACGACCGCGCAGACCTCCCTGCGCGCCACCCTCGCCGGCGTCGTCGAGGCGTCCGGCACCGTCGGGCGCACCGCGCAGCAGCTCTCTGCCGCGACCGCGGACGTCGTCGGCTCGTCCGCCCTGACGAGCGAGCGCGCGGGCGTCGTGGCGTCCGCCGCCGAGGAGATCTCCCAGAACCTCCAGGCCGTCGCGACCGGTGCCGAGCAGATGGGCGCGAGCATCCGGGAGATCGCGCAGAACGCCGCCGAGGCCGCCCAGGTCGCCGACCGCGCGAGCCACGTCGCGGCGACGACGAACGACCAGGTCGCGCGGCTCGGCGAGTCCAGCCAGGAGATCGGGGACGTCGTCCGCCTCATCACCTCGATCGCCGAGCAGACGAACCTCCTCGCCCTCAACGCGACTATCGAGGCCGCCCGCGCCGGTGAGGCCGGCAAGGGGTTCGCCGTCGTCGCCGCCGAGGTCAAGGAGCTCGCGCAGGAGACGGCCAGGGCGACCGAGGACATCGCGCGGCGGGTCGACGCCATCCAGGACGAGACGGCGACCGCGGTCGGCTCCATCGGCGAGATCACGCGGATCATCCAGTCGATCAACGACCACCAGCTGACGATCGCCAGCGCCGTCGAGGAGCAGACGGCGACGACGAACGACATGAGCCGCGCCGTCGCCGACGCCGCCGCAGGGTCCGGGGAGATCGCGTCCGGCATCGCCGAGGTCGCGCAGGCCGCCGCCAGCTCGAGCTCGGTGCTGGCCGAGACCTCCGGCCAGGTGGAGGAGCTGACCGTGCTGTCGTCGCAGCTGACGGACCGGGTGTCGACCTTCACGTACTGAGCCCGTCCCGGGCACCCGCGGCAGCCCCGCGGCGCAGGCGGCCGGACGCTCCGGAGCGCCACCGCGGGTCGCCCGGACGGGTGCACGTGGTCACCCGAGCGGCGTGCACGGTCCGCAACCTCGACCCTCTCCGGTCGCGGGCCCCTCCTGGACACGTGACCATCGCTGGCGGCCGTGCCCCCGACGAGAGGCTCACGTGAACACCCGCACGGAACACCGCACGCCCGACGGCAACCGCCCTCCGGAACCCCCGCGCACCCGCGCGGCGCGCGTCCTCGAGGAGGTGACGTCCCCCCGGACGGTCGGCACCCCGCACCCGGCGCTGCTGCCCGGGATCGGGGTCGAGCAGACCCACCGCCGGTTCCGCGTCGACGCGGTCGTCTTCGCCGTCGCCGCGGCGCTCGTCCTCGGCGTCATCGTCTGGGGTGTCGCCCGCCCGGCGGGGCTCGCGGCCTTCGCGGACGCCGGCTTCCGGTTCGTCACCGAGGACGTCGGCTGGCTCTTCGGCATCCTCACCGTCAGCGTCTTCGGCTTCATGATGTGGGTCGGCTTCGGTCCGCACCGCGCCGTGCGGCTCGGTCAGGACGACGAGGGGCCGGAGTTCTCGACGGTCTCGTGGATCGCCATGCTCTTCTCCGCCGGCATGGGCATCGGGCTGCTGTTCTACGGCCCGCTCGAGCCCATGACGTTCTTCATGGACCCGCCGCCGGTGTTCGCCGACGCCACCGAGCCCGGCAGCGACCGCGCCATGCACGTCGCCATCGCGCAGACGATGTTCCACTGGGGCCCGATCGCCTGGGCGTACTACGCCCTCGTCGGCGGCGCCGTCGCCTACGCGGCGTACCGCAAGGGCCGCATCCCGCTCATGTCGGCCCTCCTCGAGCCGATCTTCGGGCAGCGCTCGCACGGTGTGCTCGGGAAGGTCGTCGACGTCTTCGCCATCGTCGTCACGCTCTTCGGCACCGCGGTGTCCCTCGGCATCGGTGCGCTGCAGATCGGCCGTGGTGCCGAGCTCGTCGCGGGCGTCGGGCCGCTCGGTAACGCCGCGATCGTCACGATCATCGCCGTGCTGTCCGTCGCGTTCATCGTCTCGGCGGTCTCCGGCGTCAAGCGCGGCATCCGCGCGCTCTCGAACGTCAACATGGTCCTCGCCGGCCTGCTCGGGGTGTTCGTCCTCGTCGCCGGGCCGACGGTGCTGCTGCTCAACCTCGTGCCCGGGGCGCTCATGACGTTCCTCGGCGAGCTGCCCGCGCTCATGAGCCAGTCCGCCGCGACGAGCCCCGACGCGCAGGGCTTCATGAGCGCGTGGACGACGTACTACTGGGCGTGGTGGGTGTCGTGGACGCCGTTCGTCGGACTCTTCATCGCGAAGATCAGCCGCGGCCGCACGCTGCGCGAGTTCGTCACCGCGGTCATCGTCGTGCCGAGCGCCGTGTGCCTCGTGTGGTTCACGGTCGTCGGCGGCACGACGATGTGGTCCGAGCAGAACGGCGCCGGGATCAGCCAGGCCGAGAACGGCCAGGACATGCTCTTCCTCCTGCTCGACCAGCTCCCGTTCGGTGCGGTGACGTCGGTGATCGCCGTCGTCTCGATCGTCATCTTCTTCGTCACGAGCGCCGACTCGGCGTCCATCGTCATGGCGAGCCTGTCGGAGCAG
The DNA here is from genome assembly GCA_023401045.1 of Actinomycetes bacterium. Classification (GTDB taxonomy): domain Bacteria; phylum Actinomycetota; class Actinomycetes; order Actinomycetales; family Cellulomonadaceae; genus Cellulomonas. The sequence goes on along the minus strand of JAEXEM010000113.1, from coordinate 536 downwards.
GGCAACCCGGAGCCGCGCCGCGTGACGACGATCCTCTGGGGAGCCGCCCTCGCGACCATCGCCGCGGTGCTCCTCGTCGGCGGCGGGCAGGTCGCCCTCACGGGTCTGCAGAGCCTCATGATCGTCTCGGCGCTGCCGTTCGCGTTCGTCGTCGTCCTCGTCATGGTCGCCTGGGCCCGGGACCTCGCCCGTGACCCGCTCACCCTGCGGCGCCGCTACGCCCGCGAAGCGCTCGAGCAGGGCGTGCGCGCGGGCATCGAGGAGCACGGTGACGACTTCGTCGTCGGCGTCGTGCCGACCGAGCCCGACGAGGGCGCGGGGGCGTGGCTCGACACCGACGACCCGGTGCTCACCGAGTGGTACCAGCCGGACGGTGAGGACGGCGGGTCAGCAGCGGCCGACGCGGTCACGGACGACGGCGCGGACGGCCGGGAGCACCGCTCCGACCCCTCCGGGGCCGACGGCACCGGCCCCCGGGACGACGACCGGCGCACCCCCGTCCGGGTGTGACCCGCGGGCCCGCCGGGCGGTGGGAC
>JAEXEM010000061.1 GCA_023401045.1 Actinomycetes bacterium | reverse complement strand
GGTGGGGTGCGCGCACCGGGGCCGTGCGCTCGGGGAGCCGCGGGGCGAGGTCGGGGGCCGGCTCGCGCGTGAGGGCGAGCCGTGCCGCGCCCGTGACGAACCACCGGTCGACGAACGCACGGACGTCCGAGGCGTCGAGCGAGAGCAGCGCGGCGTGGTCGAGGTCCGCGAGCCCGAGGCCCGCGGCGCCCCACCGTGCGGCGAGGGGCCCCATGCCCGCGTACAGGCCGCCGACGCCGATCTCGGCGACGACCGTGGACAGGTCCACCCGGAGCTCCTCGTCCGTGAGGTCCTGCAGCGACGTCGCGGCCGCCGCGACCCGGTGGAGGAAGTCGTGGACCCTCGCGGGTGCCCCGGTCGCCCAGAACATGATCGAGTCGGGCGATGACGCGGCGTTGTGGTCGACCGTCACGTGCCCGACGCGCGACATCACCACGTGCTCGACGAGGTGGTGGAGCCCGGCGGTGGTCGGCGTGAGGTCGCGTGCACCGACTCCCACGACGAGGGTGGCCGTGTAGTCGCCGGGCAGGTCCGTCCAGAGCGCGGGGATCCCCGCGACCGTGGTCCGGCGGAGGGTGGTGGCTGTCGTCATGGCGTCCGCCGGGGTCGAGGGGGGATGATGGGGGACGCTAGCGCAGGTGCGAGCGCCGCGAGGCCGGTTGCCGGGTGAGGTCCGGCCGAGGGCACGTCGCACCGGATTGGTCGACCGTCGTGCTTCTGGCAGAATGGCCCGCTGTACTCGGTCCGTGCAGCCCCTCTACCTGCCCGGTGCCGTGTCCTTCGGCCGGACCGGCGCGCCCCACCCCACGGGCGGCGCCGCGAGGTCATCCAGCAGACATCAGGAGAACACCACCTCGTGGCCACGAAGATCCGCCTCAAGCGACTCGGCAAGATCCGCGCTCCGTACTACCGCATCGTCGTCGCCGACTCGCGCACCAAGCGCGACGGCCGCGTGATCGAGGAGATCGGCAAGTACCACCCGACCGAGGAGCCCTCGCTCATCGAGGTCTCGTCCGAGCGTGCGCAGTACTGGCTGGGCGTCGGCGCGCAGCCGACCGAGCAGGTGCTCGCGCTGCTCAAGGTGACCGGTGACTGGCAGAAGTTCAAGGGCCTGCCGGGCGCCGAGGGCACCCTCCGCACGAAGGCCGCCAAGGCCGACCCGAAGGCTGCCGTCGAGGCCGCCGCCGCCGACGCCGAGAAGGTCAAGGCGAAGGCGTCCGAGAAGAAGTCCGCCGACGCCGAGGCCCCCGCGCAGGAGCCGGCCGCCGAGGACGAGCAGGCCTGATGCTCGGCGACGCGCTGGAGCACCTGGTGCGCGGCATCGTCGACCACCCGGACGACGTGCGCGTGCGTTCCTCGTCCCTGCGGCGCGGCGAGATGCTCGAGGTGCGCGTGCACCCCGAGGACCTCGGGCGCGTCATCGGCCGGGGCGGCCGGACCGCCCGTGCGCTGCGCACCGTGGTCGGCGCGCTGTCGACCGACGGTGCGGTCCGCGTCGACGTCGTCGACGTCGACCGGCGCTGACACGACCCACGACGGCCCGGTCCCTCGCCGAGGGACCGGGCCGTCGTCGTCCCACGAAGGAGAACTGACGATGCTGCTCACGGTGGCCCGGATCGGACGGCCGCACGGGCTGCGCGGCGAGGTCGCGCTCGACGTGCGCACCGACGCCCCCGAGGAGAGGTTCGTCGTTGGTGCGCTGCTGCGCACCGACCCCGAGCACGTGGGCCCGCTCGAGGTGACGCGTGTGCGCACCGCCCAGGGGCGCTGGTACGCGACCTTCGCGCAGGCGCCCGACCGGACCGCGGCCGAGGCGCTGCGGGGCGTCGAGCTGCTCGTCGAGAGCACGGACGTCGAGGACGACGACAGCGACGGCTGGTACCTCCACGAGCTCGTCGGGCTGCGTGCCGAGCACGTCGCCGACGGGCGGGTGCTCGGCGAGGTCGTCGGGCTCGAGCACCTGCCGGCGCACGACCTGCTCGTCCTGCGCGAGCCGGACGGCGCACGCACCCTCGTGCCGTTCGTCGAGGCGATCGTCCCCGTCGTCGACGTCCCGGGCGGGCGCGTCGTGCTCGACCCGCCGGGCGGCCTGCTGGCGTCCGACGCCGAGAACCTCGTCGTCACCGACGAGACCGGCGAGCAGCGGACCGAGGGCTGAGCGTGCGCGTCGACGTCGTCTCGATCTTCCCCGAGTACCTCTCACCGCTCGGGCTCTCGCTCGTCGGCAAGGCCCGCACCGCCGGGCTGCTCGACCTGCGGGTGCACGACCTGCGCGACTGGACCGAGGACCGGCACCGCACGGTCGACGACACCCCGTTCGGCGGCGGCGCGGGCATGGTCATGCGGCCGGACGTCTGGGGCCGGGCGCTCGACGACGTGCTCACCCCGCAGGCGCACCTCGTCGTGCCGTCACCGGCAGGGGAGCGGTTCACGCAGCGGCGCGCCGAGCAGCTCGCCGAGGAGCAGCACCTCGTCGTCGCGTGCGGCCGCTACGAGGGCATCGATGCCCGCGTCGCCGAGCACTACGCGGCGCGCGGGCGCGTCACCGAGCTCTCGCTCGGCGACTACGTGCTCAACGGCGGGGAGGTCGCCGCACTCGTCGTCGTCGAGGCCGTCGCCCGGCTGCTGCCCGGCGTGGTCGGCAACCCGGCGTCGGTCGTCGAGGAGTCGCACGGTGCCGCCGGGCTGCTCGAGTACCCCGTCTACACGAAGCCGCCGTCCTGGCAGGGGCACGACGTCCCCGAGGTGCTCCTCTCCGGCCACCACGCCCGCATCGAGCGGTGGCGCCGGGACGAGGCGCTGCGCCGCACGGCGCAGCGCCGTCCCGACCTCGTCGCCGCGCTCGACGTCACCACCCTCGACCGCCACGACCGCGCCACGCTCACCGCGCTCGGCTGGCAGGTGCTGGGGGACAGGGTGGTGCCGGTGCGCGACGAGGGCTGAGCCCTTCCGTCGCCCGGTGGCGACCCTCGGTGCCCGACCTGGCGATTGGGGCCCGGGTGCGTCGCTGTGGCAGACTGTGTGACCGGTGTGCGTCCGCCGCCTCTCTGCCGCAGGGGAGAGCGCTCGTGACGCGTGGACCGCGGCCACGGCCGGCGGTCCGGACCGAGACGGATCCCGAACCACGGGCTCGTGCCCTGCCCCGGCAGCGCGCGCGCCCGTCGATCACGACCTGACCTGCGGCAGGGCGGGAAAGCGACACGGACATGCAGACGCTCGACTCGGTCGACGCAGCATCGCTGCGCCAGGACCTCCCGGACTTCCGGCCCGGCGACACGCTCAAGGTCAACGTCAAGGTCGTCGAGGGCAACCGCTCCCGCATCCAGGCGTTCCAGGGCGTCGTCATCGCGCGCCAGGGCGCCGGTGTGCGTGAGACCTTCACCGTCCGCAAGATCAGCTTCGGTGTCGGGGTGGAGCGCACGTTCCCCCTGCACGCCCCGACCCTCGACTCGATCGAGGTCGTCGTCCGTGGTGACGTCCGCCGCGCGAAGCTCTACTACCTGCGTGCTCTTCGCGGCAAGAAGGCGAAGATCAAGGAGAAGCGCGAGCAGGCCCCGGCCAAGGCCTGAGCCCACGTCGTACGACGGGCGGTCACCCCTCGGGGTGGCCGCCCGTCGGCGTCCGGCGGCGGTCCCGCAGGTGCCCGAGTTGCGGTCTCGTGTCGTGGTCAGCCCCCCGTGCGCGTCCGGTCCGTGCGAGAGTGGGGGGGTGAGCGAGTCCCGAGCCGACGGCCGAGGGTCGGCGCCGTCGACCGCACGGACCACTTCTGACTCCCAGGGCGCCCCACGCCCGCCGTGGACGCCCACGGGAGCAGGGCCGACCGACGACGGGTCGTCCGCCCCGGGGCGCCCGGCCGGTGCCGCAGGTGCCTCCCGACGGCGCGACCGCGAGGCCGTGCGTCGCCGGCCCATGACGGCGTGGTCGTGGCTGCGCGAGACGGCGATCATCCTCGTGAGCGCCCTCGTCCTCTCCCTCGTCGTCAAGACCTTCCTCGTCCAGGCGTTCTTCATCCCCTCGCAGTCGATGCGCGAGACGCTCGTGGAGAACGACCGCATCCTCGTGAGCAAGCTGACGCCGGGGCCGTTCGAGCTGCGCCGCGGCGACATCGTCGTCTTCAAGGACCCCGGCGGCTGGCTCACGCCCCAGGCCCAGCCGCAGCGCACACCGCTCGCCGAAGGTCTTAACGAGGCGCTCACCTTCGTCGGGCTGCTGCCCAAGGACGCGGGCGAGCACCTCGTCAAGCGCGTCATCGGGCTGCCGGGGGACCGCGTCGCCTGCGCCGGCCCGGGGCAGCCGGTCACGGTCAACGGCGAGCCCCTCGACGAGACCTACCTCGCCCCGGGCGCGCAGCCCAGCGAGCAGGAGTTCGACGTCGTCGTGCCGGAGGGATCGCTCTGGGTCATGGGCGACAACCGCCAGCAGTCGGCGGACTCGCGCGCCAACATGGGTCGGCCCGGCGGCGGGTCGGTGCCCGTCGCGAACGTCGTCGGTGTCGCCTTCGTCTCGGTGTGGCCCGTCGACCGCATGTCCGTCCTGTCGAACCCGTCCGAGGTCTTCGCGGACGTGCCCGACGCGGGATGACGACGAGCACCACCGGCACGCGCCGGGCGCCCGTGCGTGCCGTCCCCCACCTGCGGCACGAGCGCGCGCTGCTGCGCACCGGCCTGCGGTACGTCGCCGGCATGGACGAGGTCGGGCGAGGTTCGCTCGCCGGGCCGGTGACCGTCGGGGTCGTCGTCGTCGACGCCGCGACCCGCTCCGCGCCGCGCGGCGTGGCCGACTCGAAGCTGCTGACGCCGGCGGCACGCACCGCGCTCGTGCCCGCGCTGTCGCGGTGGGGCGTCGCACGTGCCGTGGGGCACGCGTCGGCCGACGAGATCGACGAGCGCGGCATCGTCGCCGCCCTGCGGCTCGCCGGGATGCGTGCGCTCGACGCCGTCGTCCGGGTCGTCGGGCAGGTCGACGCGGTCGTGCTCGACGGGTCGCACGACTGGCTCTCCCCGCCCGCGCCGGACCTCTTCGGTACCCAGACGGACCTCTTCGACGACGGCCGGGAGCTCGTGGTGCCGACGGTCCACCTGCGGGTGAAGGCCGACCGCACGTGCGCGTCGGTCGCCGCCGCGAGCGTCCTCGCCAAGTGCGAGCGGGACGCGCTCATGGTGCGCCACGCGCTCTCCTTCCCGCAGTACCGCTGGGAGGAGAACAAGGGCTACGCCGCTCCCGAGCACGTCGCGGCGCTGCGCGAGCACGGGCCGAGCCCCCTGCACCGCCGCTCGTGGCGGCTGCCCGCGCTCCAGGCGCCGGCCGTCGCGACGAGCGGCCCCGGGTGGACGACGGACGCGCTGCTGCCCGACGACCTCGTCCCCCCGGACCGGGCGGACGAGCCCGGCGACGTCGTCCTCGCGGCCGCGGAGGACGAGGAAGACGTCGAGACCTGCGACGACGTCCTCCTCGACGGGCTCCTCCTCGGTCCGGCCGCCACGGCGACCGGGCCTGCGCCCCGTGCCGGGCGGGATGGGGGATGATGGTCGGGTGAGCGCCGAGGACCTGGAGAACTACGAGACCGACATGGAGCTCGCGCTCTACCGCGAGTACCGCGACGTCGTCGGCCTCTTCTCGTACGTCGTCGAGACCGAGCGGCGCTTCTACCTCGCGAACCACGTCGACCTCCAGGTGCGGTCCGCCGCGGGCGAGGTCTACTTCGAGCTCGCGCTCGTCGACGCCTGGGTGTGGGACGTCTACCGGTCGGCCAGGTTCGTCAAGTCCGTGCGCGTCGTGACGTTCAAGGACGTCAACGTCGAGGAGCTCGCCAAGGCCGAGCTCGACCTCGGGTCGGGGCCCGGCTTCACGCGCTGACCACGCCCGCCGGCCGCGGTGCCGACGTGACCACAGGCCCCGCCGCCGGCGGCGCGGTCCACCGATGTCCCGGCGCCCGCCCCGCTGCATGTCCCGCGCCCACCAGCCTGGGTGCGGGAGGTGGTCGACGTGCGGGCGAAGGACGCGGTCGGACGGTACGGCGAGGACGTGGCTGCGGCCTTCGTCGAGGCAGCGGGGTGGCAGGTGCTCGCCCGCAACTGGCGGTGCCCGGACGGTGAGCTCGACCTCGTCGCCCTCGACGGCGACGAGGTCGTCGCCGTCGAGGTGAAGACGCGAAGGTCGAGCGCCTACGGCCACCCGGCGGAGGCGGTGACCCACCGCAAGCTCGCCCGTGTGCGCCGCCTCACCGGGCGCTGGCTGCACGAGCACGACGTGCGTGCGCGCTCGGTCCGGGTCGACGTCATCGCGGTCGTCGTGCCCCGGCAGGGCAGGGCGCAGGTCGAGCACCTCGTCGGGGTGCTGTGATGCTCGGGCGCACCCGGGCCGTCGCGCTCGTCGGGCTCGTCGGCCACGTCGTCGAGGTCGAGTCGCACCTGGCCGCGTCGCTCCCGGCGTTCAGCCTCGTCGGGCTGCCGGACGCCTCCCTGGCCGAGGCGCGCGACCGTGTCCGTGCCGCCGTCACCTCCTCGGGTCTGGCATGGCCGAACCGCAGGATCACCGTCAACCTCTCGCCGGCGACGTTGCCGAAGACGGGCTCGTCCTTCGACCTCGCCGTCGCGGCCGCGACCCTTGCGGGCGCCGGGCTCGTCGACGCGGCGTCCGTCGCCGCATGGGTCCATCTCGGCGAGCTCGGCCTCGACGGCAGGCTGCGGCCGGTGCGCGGGGTGCTGCCCGCCGTCGCGGCCGCGGTCGCCGCAGGTCACCCTCGGGTCGTCGTGCCCGAGGGCAACGCGGCGGAGGCGCGGCT
>JAEXEM010000050.1 GCA_023401045.1 Actinomycetes bacterium | reverse complement strand
GACCGCGGCGGCGAGGTCCGTGTCGTCCGACAGGTCGGAGTCGAGCAGGGCGAGCACCTCGCGGTCCGCCGCCGCCGGGTGCGCGCCCGCGGCGCGCGAGCGCAGCAGCAGCGCGGGCATCGTCGGGACCCCCTCGCGCAGGTCGGTGCCGGGGGTCTTGCCCGTCACCGTGCCGTCGGAGGTGAGGTCGATGACGTCGTCGGCGAGCTGGAACGCGACGCCGATCGTCTCCCCGAACCGGGTGACGGTGCGCACGACGTCGGGGTCGCAGCCGGAGAACATCGCGCCGAACCGCGCGGACGTCGCGATGAGCGACGCCGTCTTGTCCGAGAGCACCTGGAGGTAGTGCTCGACAGGGTCCTCCTCGGGGCGCGGCCCGACCGTCTCGTGGAGCTGACCGAGGCACAGCCGCTCGAACGTCGCGGCCTGGATCCGCACCGCCTCCGGGCCGAGGCCCGAGACGATCGAGGACGCCCGCGCGAACAGCAGGTCCCCCGTGAGGATCGCGACCGAGTTGCCCCACACCTCGTGCGCCGCCGGTGCACCGCGGCGCACCGGGGCGGAGTCCATGACGTCGTCGTGGTAGAGCGTCGCGAGGTGGGTGAGCTCGACGACCGCGGCCGCGTCGACGACCTCCCGCCGGCCGGCGTCCCCCAGCTCGGCGGTGAGGAGCGTGAGGAGAGGGCGCAGCCGCTTCCCGCCGGCGTCGACGAGGTGGCGCGAGGCGTCGCGGGCGATCGGGTCGGCGTAGGTCACCGCGTCGCGGAGCAGCTCCTCGACGAGGGCGAGCCTCCCGGTGAGGCGCTCCGCCAGCTCGGAGTCGTGCAGCGGCAGGGCGAGTGCGGTGGTCACGGGACGAACCTATCCGGACACGGGCGGAGCCGCGGAACCGGGACGCCGGGACGTCCGTTCGCTCCCGGTTCGGGCGTCCGGACCTCGGTCACGGCAGGAGCAGCGAGACGCCGGCGATCGCGTCGAGCACCGGCGAGGGCAGGACGCCGAGGACCACCGTGAGGACGGCGCACACGGCGACCGCCACGACCGTCAGCCCCTCGCCCCCGACGACCGTCGTCGTCGAGCGCTCGACGGCCAGCGCGGGCTCTACGGTCACCGTGGCGGTGCCGCCGTCGCCCTCGGCCGCCGCGGCGACGGACGCCACGACCGGCTCCTCCTGGTCGATCGCGTCGACCTCCTGCCGCCCGGTGAAGAACATGAGGACGATGATCCGGACGTAGAAGAACGCCGCGGCCGCGGAGGCGAGGACGCCGACGAGCGCGAGTGGCCAGGCCCCGCCCTCGACCGCCGCGGTGAAGACCGCGAACTTCCCGGTGAAGCCGGCCGTCAGCGGGATCCCGGCGAACGACAGGAGGAAGAGCGTGAACGTCACCGCGAGCAGCGGGTTCGTCCGCCCGAGGCCGGCCCACTGCGAGATCCTCGTCGCCTCGCCGAGCAGCGCGGCACCGTCCTCGCCGGTACCGCGCTCGCGCACGAGCGAGACGAGCGCGAACGCGCCGACCGTCGCCGCACCGTAGGCGAGCAGGTAGAAGAGCACCGCGGTGATGCCGGCCTGGTCGAGCGCGACGACACCGGTGAGGACGAACCCGGCGTGAGCGATGGACGAGTACGCGAGCATCCGCTTGACGTCGGTCTGGACGAGCGCCACGACGGTCCCGACGACCATCGTGAGGATCGCGACGACCCAGAGGACGAGCTCGAGGTCCCACGCCATGAACGGCAGCATCCCGTAGACGACGCGCACGAGGGCACCGAACGCGGCGACCTTCGTGCACGCGGCCATGAACGCCGTCACGGGCGTGGGGGCGCCCTGGTAGACGTCCGGCGTCCACATGTGGAACGGCACGGCGCCGACCTTGAAGAGCAGCCCCGCGAGCAGCATGAGCGAGCCGACGACGAGCAGGCCCTCGGTGCCGCTCGGCTGCGTCGTAGCGGCCGCGATCTCGGAGAACTGCAGCGAGCCGGCGTAGCCGTAGAGCAGCCCGATGCCGAAGATCATGATCGCCGAGACGAACGCGCCGAGCAGGAAGTACTTCATCGACGCCTCCTGCGAGAGCAGGCGGCGGCGCCGGGCCATGCCGGACAGCAGGTAGAGCGGCAGCGACAGCACCTCGAGCGCGACGAAGAGCGTGAGGAGGTCCGTCGTCGCCGGGAAGATCATCATGCCGCCGGTGGCGAACAGCAGGAGCGGGAAGACCTCGGTCTGGCGCAGGCCCTTGCGGCGCGCGAGCTCCTCGTAGTCCGAGCCGGGGACCGCCGCGGCCGACGGCGCGAACGCGTCCTCCCCGTCGAACCGGTCGGCGAAGACGAGCACCGAGAGGAGCGCGAGCAGGACGATCGTGCCCTGGAGGACGACCGCGGGCCCGTCGACGACGAGCGAGCCGTCGAGGACGACCGTGCCGCCCGAGGCCTCGACGTCGCCCCACTGCGCGGCGAGCGCGACGAGGGCGCCGGCGAGCGCGCCGAGCGTGAGGACGAGCTGGACGAGCCGACGGCGCGCCGCGGGCACGAACGCCTCGACGAGGACGCCGACGAGCGCGGCGACGAGCACGACGACGACCGGGGCCAGCGGCCCCCATGCGATCTCCGGGGCGACGAAGCCGCTCACTGGTCACTCCCTTCCGCGATGACGACGAGCTCGACCGCCGGTGCGACGTCCTCGAGCCCGACCTGCTCGACGCTCAGCTCGGCCGGCGGCCGCACGAGGTCGAGCGCGGGCCCGGGGAGGAACCCGAGGACGAGCATGAGCGCGACGAGCGGTCCGACGACCCAGCGCTCGCGGCCGTCGAGGTCGCGCATCTGCGCGAGCTCGGGGCGCACCGGCCCGGTGAACACACGCTGGTAGAGCCACAGGACGTAGACCGCCGCGAGCACGACGCCGAGCGTCGCGACGACCGCGGCGGCGGGCAGGCGCGTGAAGGTCCCGACGATGACGAGGAACTCGCTGACGAAGGTCGACAGGCCCGGCAGCGACAGCGCCGAGAGGCCGACGACGAGGAACAGCCCGGCGAGGACGGGCACGACCTTCTGCAGCCCGCCGAAGTCGGCGATCTGCTGCGAGCCGCGCCGTGCCGCGAGGAACCCGACGAGGAGGAACAGCGCACCGGTCGAGAGCCCGTGGTTGACCATGTAGAACGACGATCCGGCGATCGACGTCGAGGTGAAGGCGAAGATGCCGAGGACGATGAACCCGAAGTGCGACACCGAGGTGTACGCGACGAGCCGCATCATGTCCTTCTGCCCGATGGCCAGCAGCGCGCCGTAGAGGATCGACACGACCGCGAGGACGACGACCACCGGTGCCGCCCAGCGCGAGGCGTCGGGGAACAGCGGCAGGCAGAGCGTGAGCATGCCGAACGTGCCGACCTTGTCGAGGACGCCGACGAGGAGCGTCGAGGTCCCCGCGGGCGCCTGCTGCGCGGCGTCGGGCAGCCAGGTGTGCACGGGGAACATCGGCGCCTTGACGGCGAACGCGAGGAAGAACGACACGAAGAGCCACTTCTCGACCGTCGGGTCGAGGTCGAGGCCGACGAGGTTCGCGGTGAGGAAGCCCTCGGGGCCACCGGGGCCCTGGAGGTAGAGCGCGATGACCCCGATGAGCATGACGAGCCCGCCGGCGAGGGAGTAGAGCAGGAACTTCACGGCGGCGTAGCGGCGCTGGGCTCCGCCGAAGGCCCCGATCATGAAGTAGACCGGGATGAGCATCGCCTCGAACGCGACGTAGAAGAGGAACACGTCACGCGCGGCGAACACGAGGACGATGAACGCCTCGAGGAGCAGGACGAGCGCGAGGTACTGCCGCAGCCGGTCCGTCGGGCCGTCCGTCGAGCCCTGCTCGCGCCAGGCGGCGAGGACGACGAGCGGCACGAGGACGACGGACATCGCGATGAGCGCGAGCCCGACGCCGTCGACGCCGAGCGCCCAGGAGACCCCGAAGGCCGGGATCCAGGGGGCGGTCTCGGTGAGCTGCTGCGCGGCGGCGTCCGCGGTGTCGAAGGCCGCGACCGCCGCGCCGGCGAGCACGAGCTCGGCGAGCGCGAACCCGAGCGCGACGGCGCGCGCGTGGCGTCGGGCGCCGGCGGGCAGGGCCCACAGGGTGACCGCGCCGAGCAGCGGCAGCACCACGAGGGCGGTGAGCCAGGGGAAGTCCGTCATCAGTTCTCGTTCTCCTCGGACTCGGTCAGCCGCGCGCGGCCAGGACGACGAACGCCAGCACGACGATCCCGACGACGGTGACGGCCGCGTACGAGCGGGCGTACCCGTTCTGCACCCGGCTCAGGAGGTCGCCGATCCCCAGGGTCGAGCGTGCGACCCCGGTGACGGTGCCGTCGACGACGGCCTTGTCGCCGTAGACGAGCGACCGTGTGAGGTAGCGCCCCGGCTCGACGAGCACCGCGTCGTTGACGGCGTCCTGGTAGAGGTCGACGCGTGCCGCGCGGGTGAGCGCGGTGCCGATCGGCGGTGCCACCGGCACCGGCGACACCGCGTACTGCCGCCAGGCGAGCACGAGGCCCACGGCGACCGCGACGAGCGTCAGGAGGATGAGGGCGGGCACCGGCAGCACCGGGTCGGCGTGCTCGGCGTGGCCCACGGACGGCTCGAGCCACTGGACGAACCCGGTGGCCGACAGCAGCCACCCGAGCCCGACCGAGCCGATCGCGAGGACGACCATGGGGACGGTCATGAGCGCCGGGGACTCGTGCGGGTGCTGCTCGGAGCCGTCGCGGCGGGTGGTCCAGCGCTTCTTGCCCTCGAACGTGATGAAGAACAGGCGCGACATGTAGAAGGCGGTGATGCCGGCACCGACGAGCGCGACGGTCCCGAAGACCCACGCCCGCCAGGGCTGGCCGTCGACCGGGACGAACGCGGCCTCGATGATCTTGTCCTTGCTGAAGAACCCGGCGAACGGCGGGACGCCGAGGATCGCCAGCCAGCCGGCCATGAACGTGAAGTACGTGATCTTCATGTAGCGGCCGAGGCCGCCGAAGCGGCGCATGTCGACCTGGTCGTCCATGCCGTGCATGACGGACCCGGCGCCGAGGAACATGCCGGCCTTGAAGAAGCCGTGCGTGACGAGGTGGAAGATCGCGAACGCGTACCCGATGGGGCCGAGGCCCGCGGCGAGCACCATGTAGCCGATCTGCGACATCGTCGAGGCGGCGAGCGCCTTCTTGATGTCGTCCTTGGCGCAGCCGACGATCGCGCCGAAGAGCAGCGTGATCGCGCCGACGACCGCGACGACGAGCTGCGCGGTGGGCGCCGCGGCGAAGATGAGCCCGGAGCGGATGATGAGGTAGACGCCCGCGGTCACCATCGTCGCGGCGTGGATGAGCGCCGAGACCGGCGTCGGGCCGGCCATCGCGTCGCCGAGCCAGGACTGCAGCGGGAACTGCGCCGACTTGCCGCACGCGGCGAGCAGGAGCATGAGGCCGATCGCCGTGAGCGTGCCCTCCGAGGCCCCGGCGACGTTCGCGTCGATCGTCGCGAAGTCGAGCGAGCCGAACGTCGCGAGCAGCAGCCCCATGGCGACGAGGAGGCCGACGTCGCCGACGCGGTTGGCGACGAACGCCTTCTTCGCCGCGACCGCGTACGGGGTGTGGTGGTTCCAGAACCCGATGAGCAGGTACGAGGCGAGGCCGACGCCCTCCCAGCCGACGAACAGCAGGACGTAGCTGTCGGCGAGGACGAGCAGGAGCATCGCCGCGACGAAGAGGTTGAGGTACGCGAAGAACCGCCGGCGGTCCGTGTCGTGCTCCATGTAGGCCACGGAGTAGACGTGGATGAGGGTGCCGACGAACGTGACGAGCAGGACGAACGTGAGCGACAGCGGGTCGACGCGCAGGCCGGCGTCGAGGCTGAGCGCACCGGCGTCGAACCAGGTGCCGAGCGTGACGTCCTGGACGCGGTCGGCCTCCGGCAGGCCGAGCAGCCCGACGAGCAGCACGGCGGCGACGACGAACGACGCCGTCGACGCGAGGACGCCGAGCCAGTGGCCCCACCGGTCGGCCCGGCGGCCGAGCAGGAGGAGGACCGCGGCGGACAGCAGCGGGACGGCGACGAGGAGGACCGCGGTCCGGGCCTCGGGCCAGGGGGTGGCGGCGACGACGTCGGCCGCGGACGGTGCGGCGGCAGCCGCGACGGAGGACAGGGTGTGCACGTGCCGCCCCTCAGCTCTTCAGGAGGTTGACGTCGTCGACCGAGGCCGAACGTCTGGTGCGGAAGATGGAGACGATGATCGCCAGGCCGACGACGACCTCGGCCGCGGCGACCACCATGACGAAGAACGCGAGCACCTGCCCGGACAGGTCACCGTGCATCCGGGAGAAGGTGACGAGCAGGAGGTTCGTCGAGTTGAGCATGAGCTCGACGCCCATGAACACGATGATCGCGTTGCGTCGCAGCAGCACCGTCGCCGCGCCGATGGCGAAGAGGACCGCCGCGAGCACGAGGTAGTGGGTGAGGCTCATCGGGCGCTCTCCTGGTCCTGGGGGGTGACGCCGTCGGTGGGCGCGCCCTCCGCGGGCTGCCCGGGCGGCGGGCCCGCGTCGGCTGCGACCTCCGGTGCGGGGGTCGGAGCACCTGCGGCCCAGCCGCCGCCGAGCACGCGGTCGATGCGTGCGGCGTACTCGCGGGCGTCGGCCTCCTGGCCGCGCACCCGCAGCACGCGGGGCACGGAGCTCTCGATGGGGCGGCCCTGCGGGTCGAGCGCCGGGACGTCCATCGCGTTGTGCCGGGCGTAGACGCCGGGTGCCGGCAGCGAGACCGGGTACCCGCCGGAGCGCAGCCGCTGCTCGGCCCGCTCGCGCTGCCCGACCTTCGGCGTGAGCCGGCGGCGGTGCGTGAGGACGAGCGCGCCGAGCGCCGCGGTGACGAGCAGCGCGCCGACCACCTCCATGGCGAGGACGTGCTCACCGAAGATGAGCTCGGCGACCCCGACGGGGTTCGACGCGGCGTTCGCCTCGGCGAGCCCGACGGGCGGGCCGTACGCGGCACGTCCGACGACCCCGGCGAGCACGACCGCGAGGCCGAGCGCCGCGAGCACGCCGATCCACCGCTGCCCGCGGATGGTCTCGACGAGCGAGTCGGACCGGTCGACGCCGACGAGCATGAGGACGAAGAGGAAGAGCATCATGACGGCGCCGGTGTAGACGACCACCTGGACGACGCCGAGGAACTCGGCCCCCTGGGCGACGTAGAGGAACGCCAGCGAGATCATGACGAAGACGACGCAGAGCGCGGCGTGGACCGCCTTGCGGGCGAGGAGCAGGCCGAGCGCGGCGAGCACCATGAGCGGCCCGAGGGTCCAGAAGAGCACCGCCTCCGCGGTGCTCGTCCGCCCCGCCTCGGTCAGCGCACCGGCGGCTGCCGGCAGCACCGCGACGAACTGGTTCACCGGGCACCTCCCTGGCGGTGGGCGGCCGCCGTGATCGCTCGCTGCGCGAGCCGGGTCTCGCCGAGGTCGGGCACCGTGGCGCCCTTCGCGGCGTTCTCGGGCAGGGTCGGGTCGTCCGGGCGGTGCTCGGCGACCCACGCGACCTGCTCGTCGGTCACGCCCGTGACCTCGCCGCGGTAGTACTCGGTGTCGGTCGTGCCCTCGACCATGGGGTGCGGCGTCGCGAGCTGGCCGGAGCGCAGCGGCGCGAGCAGGTCCTGCTTCTCCCAGATCATCCCGGGGCGCGTCGGTCCGGCGAGCTCGTAGTCGTTCGTCATCGTCAGCGCCCGCGTCGGGCACGCCTCGATGCACAGCCCGCAGAAGATGCAGCGCAGGTAGTTGATCTGGTAGACGCGGCCGTACCGCTCCCCCGGCGAGTACTGCGCGTCGGGGGTGTTGTCGGCGCCCTCGACGTAGATCGCGTCCGCCGGGCAGGCCCACGCGCACAGCTCGCAGCCGATGCACTTCTCGAGGCCGTCGGCGTACCGGTTGAGCTGGTGACGGCCGTGGTAGCGCGGCTTCGTCGGCACCTGCTCGCGCGGGTACTGCTCGGTGACGGTCGGCTTGAACATGTTGGCGAACGTCACGCCGAACCCGGCGACGGGGGCGAGGACCTCGGCGAGGCCCTTGCGCTTCTCGATCATCGAGCGGTAGCCGGCGGGCCGGTCCACCTCGCCACCGGTGCGTGCCGGGCGCTCGACGGACGCCCCGGGCTCGCCCGGGGCGGGCGTGCCGGTACCGGGCTTCTTCCTGCGCTGGTCAGCCACCGCGCACCTCCAGCGGGGTCTCGGGTCCGGACGGGTCGCCGGCGTCGGTCGCGGTCCGCGCGAGCCGGCGCTGGGCGCGCGGCGAGGGCGGCAGCACCTGGCCGGGCAGCGGGGGCACCGGGTAGCCGCCGGCGAACGGGTCGATCTCCTCCGGCTCCGTGGGCGAGGGCTGCGACGCCGGCTTCTTCTCGGGGACGAGGAAGGAGGCGAGCAGCCCGACGACGACGAGGCCGGCGAGGACGAAGAGCAGGGTGCGCAGGTCGACGTCCCACAGCTGGCGCGAGGCCTGGACGACGGTCACGCAGACCACCCAGACGAGCGCCGACGGGATGAGGACCTTCCAGCCGAAGTTCATGAACTGGTCGTAGCGGAACCGCACGACCGAGCCGCGGATCCACACGAAGACGAACATGAACAGCCAGACCTTGGCGACGAACCACAGGACCGGCCACCAGCCGGTGTTGAACATGCCGTCGTTGATCGCCGAGATCGGCCACGGTGCGCGCCAGCCACCGAAGAACAGCGTCGTCGCGACCGCCGAGACGTTGAGCATGTTGATGTACTCGGCGAGGAAGAACCACGCGAACTTCATCGACGAGTACTCGGTGGTGTAGCCGCCGACGAGCTCGCCCTCGGCCTCGGGCAGGTCGAACGGCAGACGGTTCGTCTCGCCGACCATCGAGATGAGGTAGATGACGAACGCCGGCAGCAGCGGCAGGCACCACCAGATCGTCGTCTGCGAGTCGACGATCTGGGAGGTCGACATCGACCCCGCCATGATGAAGACCGAGACGAGCGACAGGCCCATGGCGAGCTCGTAGCTGATGACCTGGGCCGTCGAGCGCACCCCGCCGAGCAGCGGGTACGTCGAGTTCGACGACCAGCCGCCGAGCACGATGCCGTACACGCCGACGGAGGCGCACGCGAGGATGTAGAGCGTCGCCACCGAGAAGTCGGTGAGCTGCAGCGGGGTGACGACGCCGAAGATGCTCACCTCGGGCCCGAACGGGATGACCGCGTAGACGAGCAGCGAGCAGAGCACCGCGATCATCGGCGCGAGGATGTAGACGAGCTTGTCGGCCGCCTTGACGGTGACGTCCTCCTTGACGAGGAGCTTCATCGCGTCCGCGAGGGACTGCAGCAGGCCGAGCGGGCCGTGGACGTTCGGGCCGGGACGCAGCTGCATCCGCCCGACGACACGGCGCTCGAACCAGATGGCGATGAGGACGCTCGTCAGCAGGAAGACGATGATCGCGACGGCCTTGAGCAGCCACACCCAGAAGACGTCCTGGCTGAAGTCCGCCGTGACCGGCACGACGGCGCCGTCGCCGACCGCCGTCGGCAGCGCGCCCAGCGCCGTGGCCAGCGTGCTCATGCCCGCTCCTCCTCGTCCACGCGGACGCCGGCGACCGCTTCGGCCGCGTCGCCCGCCAGGGGTCCGTCCGCACCGTCGGCGACGAGCGGAGCCTGCGAGGCACCCGCGGGCGCCACGCGGACGACCGTCCCGCCGACGGCCCCGAGCACGTCGCGCACCGAGGCGCCGCGCGGGTTGGTCGCCAGCCACACGACGTGGTCGGCCATGTCGGTGACGAGCAGCGGTGCCGTGACGGAACCGCGCTCGGTGCTCACCTCGACGTCGTCGCCGTCGCGGAGGCCGGCGGCCTGCGCCGTCGCCGCGGACACCCGCGCGACGGGCCGCTTGGCGGTGCCGGCGAGGTAGGGCTCGCCGTCCTGCAGGCGGCCGGCGTCGAGCAGCTGGTGCCACGT
>JAEXEM010000032.1 GCA_023401045.1 Actinomycetes bacterium | reverse complement strand
GCCGCGACGACCGCGGCCGAGGTCGTCGAGCGGACGAACGCCGAGCGTGCCGCCGCGGGCGTGCCGGCGCTGGCCGTGTCGACCTGCGCCACCGAGCAGGCCGTCGCGCGGGCGGCGCTGCTCGTCGCCGAGGGCCGCTTCGAGCACGACCCGCTCGGGCCGGTCCTCACCGCGTGCGCGGCGCGCGAGGTCGGGGAGAACCTCTCGCTCGGCCACCCGACCGCGGAGTCGGCGGTCACGGCGTGGATGGCGTCACCGGGTCACCGGGACAACCTCCTCCACGCGACCTTCACGCACATCGGCGTCGGCTGCGTGCCCGGCGACCGAGGGCTGCTGTGCGCGCAGGTCTTCCTGCGCTGAGGCCGGGAGCCGGTCCTGCCCGGGGCCGACCGGACCTGGCGCCGGAGGTCAGTCCGTCTCGTGCCCGCGCATCGCGCCGGTCCCGTCGAGCGCCATGCGGCCGTTGTGCCGCGCCCACAGGACGCCCGCCACCCCGACGAGCACGCCGGCGGCGCAGACCCACACCCACTCGACGGGCACGACGTCGGCCCGCTGCAGCACCGCGACGGCGACGAGCGCGACCACCCACACGACGGTGCCGGCCTTCATCACCCGGGCCAGGTCGACGTCGATCGGCGGCGGCGGCGTGCGCTGCGGGTGCAGGAGGGTGTCGACGAGTCGGGGCACGGGACCGATGGTAGGCGCCCCGGGACGGCCGCCGTCAGGGCAGCAGCGCGGCCGGGCGGGCGCGCCGCGGCGTGGGATCGGCAGCTGCTGCCCGTGCACGCCGCGAGGACCCGCGTGGGGGCTCGCGACCGGTCACGCCGCCCTGGGTGCCGGACGTTCCGGGCAGAGGGTGCAGGTCGCTCCGGGGTCAGCGCGTCACGGCTCGATCACGTCCCCGGACACGCGCCCGGGCACCCATCCCGCTCTGCAACACTTCCGCCATGGCGACATCTCCCTCGGCGGAGAAGCTCGACCGCGCCCCCGCGGCCCCCCGCAACGCGATCGACCGCTTCTTCAAGATCACGGAACGCGGCTCCACCATCGGCACCGAGATCCGCGGTGGTCTGGTGACCTTCTTCACGATGAGCTACATCATCGTGCTCAACCCGCTCATCCTCGGCACGATCCCCGACAGCACCGGCGCCTTCCTCGGCGGTGGCTCGGGCGACGGGTCCAACCTGCCGGTCATCGCGGCGGCGACGGCCCTCGTCGCCGGTGTGCTCTCCGTCCTCATGGGCGTCGTGGCGAACTTCCCGCTCGCGCTCGCCGCAGGCCTGGGCCTCAACGCGGTCGTCGCGTACACGGTCGCCCAGCTGCCCGGCATGACGTGGGCGGACGCCATGGGCATCGTCGTGCTCGAGGGCATCGTCATTCTCGTCCTCGTGCTGACGAAGGTGCGCGGAGCGGTGTTCCGCGCCGTGCCGCGTGAGCTCAAGATCGCCATCGGCGTCGGCATCGGCCTCTTCATCGCCCTCATCGGGTTCGTCAACGCCGGCTTCGTCCGCCAGGGTGCGGGCACCCCGCTCGAGCTCGGGTCGGGCGGCTCGCTCGCCGGCTGGCCGGTCGCGGTCTTCGTCGTCGGCCTCGTCGTCGCGCTCGTCCTCATGGTCCGCAAGGTCCGCGGCGGCCTGCTCATCGCCGTCGTCGGCACGACGGTCCTCGCGCTGGTCGTCGAGGCCGTCGCGAAGATCGGCGGCGCAGGTGAGGACAACCCGACCGGGTGGCACCAGAACGTGCCGTCCGTGCCGGACTCCCTCGTCCAGCTGCCCGACCTGTCGCTGCTCGGTCAGTTCTCGCTGTTCGGTGCGGTCGCGAAGATCGGCATGCTCGCCGTCGTCCTGCTCGTGTTCGCGATCCTGCTCGCGGACTTCTTCGACACCATGGGCACGATGGTCGCCGTCGGCCAGGAGGCCAAGCTCCTCGACGAGGAGGGCAACCCGCCGCACACCGAGCGGATCCTCGTCGTCGACTCCCTCGGCGCCATCGCCGGTGGCATGGGCTCGGTGTCCTCGAACACCGCGTACGTCGAGTCGACCTCCGGTGTCGCCGACGGCGCCCGCACGGGTCTCGCCTCGGTCGTCACGGGCGTCGCGTTCCTGCTCGCGACGTTCCTCTCGCCGCTCGTCGCGCTCGTCCCGTCGGAGGCGGCGGCCCCGGTGCTCGTCGTCGTCGGGTTCCTCATGGTCGCGCAGGTCGCCGACCTCGACTGGAAGTCGCCGGAGATCGCGATCCCGGCCTTCCTCACGATGGCGCTCATGCCGTTCACCTACTCGATCACGGTCGGCATCGGCGCGGGCTTCATCGCCTACGTCCTCGTCAAGACCGCGCTCGGGCGCGTGCGCACGGTCCACCCGCTCATGTGGGTCGCCTCGGCGGCGTTCGTCGTCTACTTCACGCTCGGGCCGATCCAGGACGCCATCGGCATCTGACACCCCGAGCCGGACCCCCGGCAGAACCGGACGGGCCGGGCCCCGCGTGAGCGGAGCCCGGCCCGTCGTGCACCCGCGGGGCGTGGCCTGCCGTCGCCGGCCGGGGGGTGGGAGGCGAGGGGGCCGCCGACCACGGGGGACGCCTCCGAGCACATCACACGGACCCGTCCGGCGGAAGCCCCTGGGCCGCGGGTCACCTGCACGGCCGCCGCCGGGGCGCCCGTCGGCGGGTACCGCGGGGCGTCCCCGTCACCGCTGTCGGGCACGGCCGTGCGC
>JAEXEM010000021.1 GCA_023401045.1 Actinomycetes bacterium | reverse complement strand
ACGCTCACGGGCCGCGCGGCCGACTCCCGCCTCGGGGGAGGAGGGAACGACCGGTGGCCGCGGCGCGTCCTCGCCGTCGCCCTGCTCGTCGCCGGGGCGGGGCTGGGGGCGCTGCTCCAGCGGTCCGACGACGACGGCGTCGGGCTCGGGATGCTCGTCGCGGGCGTGCTCGCCCTCGTCGTCGCGGTCGTCGGCGGGTCCCAGCGCACGCGTCGGGCGGACTGAGGGCGCTCCCGCCGCCGCCGGACCAGGCCCGGCACCTGTGGCGGTGAGGGGCCCGGCGGTGCCGGGTCAGGCGGGTGCGTGCTTTCGCAGGGTCCGTGCGAGCGCGGCGTCGAGAACCCGGTCGGGCAGGACGCGGGAGAGCCGGATGAACATCGCGGCGTCACGCCCGATCGTGTAGCGGGTCCGGGGGCGGCGGTCCGTCACGGCCCTCGTGATGACCGACGCGGCGTGGTCCGCCGAGACGCCCGACGTCGCGAAGCCGGCCGCGTGGGAGAGGAACGCCTCCATGAGCCCGCCGTAGCGCGTGCGCTGCTCGGGGGTCATCCGCTCGAGCAGGCCGCGCGCAGTCGCCGTGCCGCGGTTGATCATGTCGGTGCGCACGGCGCCCGGCTCGACGACGACGACCTGGACGCCGTGCGGCGCGAGCTCCCGGCGCAGCGCGTCGCTGATCGCCTCGATCGCGTGCTTGCTGCCGGAGTACGCGCCGTACGCCGGCATGGTGACCTTCCCGCCGATCGAGCTGATGGTGACGATCCGGCCCTTGCTGCGGTGCAGCGCAGGCAGCAGCGCCTGGACGAGCGCGACCGTCCCGAGGACGTTGACGTCGAAGACCTGCCGCCACGAGTCCAGCGGGAGCGTCTCGACGGGGGCGTTGACGGCGACCCCGGCGCTGTTGACGACCGCGCGCAGCGGCCGGCCGTCGGGGTCGCCGTCGACCCGGGCGGCGAGCCGGGCGATGTCGTCGGTGTCGGTGACGTCGAGGATGACCGGCTCCGCGCCGGCCTCGCGCAGCGTGTCGCCGTCCTGTTCGCGCCGCACGCCGGCGAGCACGTGGAAACCGCGCCGGACGAGCGTGAGCGCGGTGGCCGCACCCATGCCGGACGAGGCGCCGCTGACGACGACGAGCTCCTGAGGTGTTTCATGTGACGTTGTCATATCAACACGCTACGACTCTCGTGTGACAACGTCAACTAAAGTGCGGAAGGTGATCTCCCGTGCCGAGGCGGCGGCTGCCACCCGCCGTGCCCTCCTGGACGCAGCCTCCGACCTCCTCGACGAGGGCGGCCCCGAGGCGGTGACGCTGCGCGCGGTCGGTGCGCGCGCCGGGGTGTCGAGGGGAGCGCCCTACGGGCACTTCGCCGACAAGGAGGACCTGCTCACCGAGCTCGCCGCCGAGCGGTGGCGCGACCTCACCGTCGTGCTCGCGGGGCTGCAGGAGAGCGGGGCGACCCCCGTCGACCGCCTGCGCGGCGCGTTGCGGGCCATGCTCGACCTCGCCCGCCGCCGGCCGCACATGCACGCGCTCATGTTCACCATCCCGGCACGCGACCCCCG
This sequence comes from Actinomycetes bacterium, assembly GCA_023401045.1. Lineage (GTDB taxonomy): Bacteria > Actinomycetota > Actinomycetes > Actinomycetales > Cellulomonadaceae > Cellulomonas. The sequence goes on along the minus strand of JAEXEM010000021.1, from coordinate 6,250 downwards.
GCGGCTGGCGGAGGCCGCCACCGGCTCGCAGGACGTGTTCCTCGCGATCGTCGCCGACGTCGTCGGCCCCGACGAGGCGAGGGCGACCGGCGCGCTCCTGCTGTCGGGCACCCACGGCATCGCCGGCATGGAGCGTGCCGGACAGCTCGGCAGCGAGAAGTGGGGCGTGACGGGCGACGAGCTCGTCGACCGCCTCGTGCGCCTCGTCACCGCCTGAGGCGACGTGGCGCACCGCGGCTGGGCGGACGTGCCCTCCGCGTGCGCCGCACGCCGGTCCGCGGGTGCGTCAGAGCCCGTCGTCCCGCACCACCGCGGCCACGGCGCTCACCTCGACGAGCGCCCCCGGCACCGCGAGCCCGGCGACCCGGGCGGCGACGACGAGCCCGGGCTCCTCGGCGGCGATGAGCGGGGCGATCGCGCCGTACGCGGCGTCGACGTCGGCGCCCTCGGCGAACAGGACCGTCCACTGGACGACGTCGGCGAACGTCGCCCCTGCTGCCCTCAGGGCGATGCGGACGTTCTCCACCGCGCGCACCGCCTGGGCGGCGACGTCGTCGCCGCCGACGACGGCGCCGACCGCGTCGACGGCGTCCTGGCCGCCGACGTAGATCGTCGTCGCGCCCGGGGGCACGACGGCGACGTGGCTGAAGGCGGGGCTGTGCACCAGCCCCTCGGGACGTAGGCGCTCGATTCCGGTCATACCGGTCATCGTGCACCCGGCGTACGACACCCGGCAGCACGGACCGGGCGGGTACCGGGACCGGGCACCGGGAAGGGCGACGGGGGCGGGCCGGCGTACGCCGACCCGCCCCCGTCGGACCCGGAGGGGAGTTCCGGGTCACTCCACGGTGACCGCCATCGGGGTCACGTGGAACGCGTTGCACGGGTTGTGCTCCTCCGGGCAGTTGGAGAACCCGACGTAGAGGTCCGCCAGCGCCTCGAGGACGATCTCGTCTCCGGCCTTCGTCGTCGGCTCGACGATCTCCATGCGGCCGTCCTCGTGGTGGAGGATCCGCATGAACAGCGAGATGCACTGGTCGGGGTTGATCTCGTCGACGTCGAGGCCGAGCTCCTCCCAGTCGCCGAGGAGGTTGTCGAGGCAGCCCCACGTCTCCTCGACGCCGTACCGGATGGAGTTCGAGTACTTCGTGCAGTACCCGCCGGTCATGTTGTGGATGCCGTTGTCGTCACGCACGACCTTGAACATCGGGCGGCACCGGTCGGAGTAGATCGTGTACCCCTCCTTGAGGTCCCACTTGCCGTTGGAGACGCGCGTGAACATCGCCGAGAGGCGCTCGACGGGCTCGTCGACCATCGAGGCGATGAAGTCCATGACCTGCTGACCCTCGAGGTCGGTGATGCGCAGGCGCTGGCCGGCGCGGACCTTGAGCGCGAGGCGGCCCTTGGGCGGCAGGACGGTGGTGCCGGGCGTGGCCCAGTCGACGGTGGTGGTGCTCATGTGAGGTGTCCTTCCGTGGGTGTCGAGGGGGTCACGCGGCGCCGAAGCCGCCGCCGCCCGGGGTGCGCAGACGGATCGTCTGGCCGGGCTGCAGGACGAGACGTCCCTTGGGCTCGGCGACGTCCTCGCCGTCGACCTGGAGCAGACCGGTCGCACCGTCGCCGCCGCCGGACAGGCCCGGTGCGGCGTGCTCGATGCGCTCGGTGAGGAAGATGACGTCAAGGGGGGCGTCGTGCGTCGAGCGCATGACGACCTCCTGCCCGTCGCCGCCGGTCCACCGGCCCGTGCCGCCGGAGCCGCGCACGATGCGCTTCTCCTCGACGAGCACCGGGACCTGCTGCTCGACGACCTCGACCGGCGTGTTCGACACGTTCGACGGGGTCGAGAGGGTCGCGTGGCCGGACTGGCCCTGGGACGCGCCCTGGCCGCCGTTGAAGCACAGCAGCGACGCGAAGGCGCCCTCGGTGCTCTCGCCGCGCAGGCCGACCACCCAGAACGGGGTGCCGGCCGCGGCCGAGACGCGGTCGGGGAGCGCCTCGAGCAGCGCGCGGGACAGCACCGCGGGGATGGCGTGCGCCGGGAAGTTGGCGGACACCGCGGCCGTCGTCGTCGGCTTGAGCAGCGAGCCCTCGGGCACGCGGATCGTCACCGGGCGCATGGCACCGGCGTTGTTCGGCACGTCGGGCGCGAGCAGGCACGCCAGGCCGTAGCGGGTGTAGCCGAACGTCGGGGAGGCCGAGTTGATGCCGAACCGCGACTGCGGGGACGTGCCCTCGTAGTCGACGACGAGCTCGTCACCCGTCACCTCGATGGCGACCTGGATGGTCTTCGCCTCCTCGAAGCCGTCGAGCTCGACCGACGCCGTGTAGACGCCGTCCGGGATCGCGGCGATCGACGCGCGCACGGCCCGCTCGGTCGCGGCGCACACCTGCTCCGCGACGTCGTCGAGGTCGAGCGACGGGTCGTTGTCGAGCATCGCCTGGATGCGCCGCACCCCGAGGGTGTTCGCGGCGACGAGCGCGTCGACGTCGCCGAGCACCTGGCCGGGGACGCGGACGTTGCGGGCGAGGATGCGCCGCACGAGCGCGTCCGGCGTCCCCTCGGAGACGAGCTTGACCGGAGGGAGGCAGAAGCCCTCCTCCCACGCGTCCTGCGCGAACGCGCCCTCGGACGTGCCGCCGATGTCGGACAGGTGGCAGATCGACGCGACGTAGGCGACGATCCGGCCGTCGCGGAAGACCGGGGTCGCCGCGGTGAGGTCCGGCAGGTGGGTGTTGCCGAAGCGGGGGTCGTTCGTCGCGATGACGTCGCCCGGGCGCAGCGTGTCGACGCCGAGCTCGGCGACCATCGCCTGCACGGTGCCCGCGACGGTCCCGGTGAACACCGGCACCGAGCGGCCGTACTCGACGAGCAGGCGCCCGTCCGCGGTGAGCACAGCGCACGCGAGGTCGTTCGACTCGCGCACCACCGAGGAGAACGCGGTGCGCAGCAGGACGGCGGCCATCTCGTCGGCGACGGAGATGAGGCGCTGCCAGACGATCTGCAGGGTCGCGGCGTCCCAGGTCGTGGTCGTGGTGGTCGTCATGGTGACTCCTAGAACTCGGGCCGGTCGGAGGGCGTGGCCGACGGCAGCAGCCGGGTGAGCATGTGGTGGTCCAGCAGGACCTGGTGCGCGATGGCGTCGAGCGTGCGCGCGTCGGGCGCGACGTCGGAGAAGTCCTGCGCGGCGTTGCCCGTCTTGAGGTAGACGGGGGCGGCGACGCGGACCATCTCCGGGACGTCGTACGTGCGCACGAAGCCCCCGGTGCCGGGCGGGTTGTCGGTGTGCAGGTCGAGCGGCACGTCGGTCGCGGCGCGGACCGCGGCGAGCATGCGCACGTCGAGGTCGCGCTGGAGGTTGACCGAGTCGGCCCCCAGGCCGGCGAGCATCCGCGTGTGCGACGGGTTCGAGGCGCCCATGTTCGACGACGCCTTGAACCGCAGGCCCGCCGGCAGCGCGCCGACGTCCCGCAGCGTGCCGAGCGCCGCGAGCAGCCCCTCGTCGAAGACGAGGAACCCACGCACCCCGAGGTCGACGGCGCGCAGCACGTCGTCGAGCCCCTGGGCGAGCTGGTCGGCGCCGCGCAGGCGGTACGCCGACGCCGCGGCGACCGAGCTGCCCGCGCGGGCCTGGCCGCCGATGTCGAACCGCCCGCGCGGGCCGACCGCCATCCGCAGCTGCACGCGCAGCTCGCGGCACGTGGCGACGAGCTCCTCGACCTGGTGGTCGAGGTAGCGCATCGTGCCGACGGTGTTCGTCGCCTGGTGCAGGTGCACGCCGTGCGGGGCGAGCCGCTCGACGAGCCCGGTGACCGCCGCGGCGTCGAGCGCCCCGGCGACCTCCCACTTGTACGCACCGCCGTCGGCGAAGCGCACCTCGCTGGCCGCGGGACGCTCCGGCTCGCCGCCGGGCAGACCGATGCGCTCGAGCAGCTCGCGCGCGCGGTCGAGGCTCATCGGGCCGCCTCGCCGACGAGGTCCGCGGCGGTGCCGGTCGGGACCGCCACCGTGATGTGGAGGTTGCCGTCGGCGTCGAGCTCGGCGAGGTCGCCGGGGCCGACGACCGCGGTCGACTCGGGCAGCTGGAGGATCGCGGGGCCGACGACGGCCTCGCCCTCGGCCATCTCGAGCATCCGCAGCACGGGCGCCTCGACGGAGCCGGTCTCGGGGAACCACACGGTGCGGGTGCGGGGGGCCGCGGCGGTCGCGCCGTCGCCGGGGACGGTGCGCACGAGCTCGGGCTGGGTGAACCGGCCGTAGACCCGCACCCGCCACGTGACGACCTCGGCGCGGTCGTACTCGGGCCGCACGCCGTAGATCCGCTCGTACTCGGTGCCGAACCGCTCGAGGTACCGCTCGGGGCCGTCCTGCGCGTCGACCGGGACCTCGATCTCGAAGCCCTGCCCGACGAACCGCATGTCGACGAACCGCTCGACGCGGTCGACCGGCTCGGCGAGCTCCTCCGCGGACTGCTGGACGAGCCCGTCGAAGACGCCCTCGACCGTCGCGTCGTCCCACGCCGCGAGCTCGAGCACCCGGGTGCGGGACGTCTCGACCATCGGCGGGGCGACGAGCAGGCCGGTCGCCGAGAGGACGCCCGCGGCCGCCGGGACGACGACCTTGCGCAGCCCGAGGGTGCGGGCGACGCGGGCGGCGTGCACCGGGGCGGCGCCGCCGAACGCGAGCATCGTGAACGACCGCGGGTCGTGGCCACGCTCGGTCGCGTGCACCTGGATCGCGAGGGCCATGTGCTCGTCGACGACGCGCACGATGCCCGCCGCGGCCGCCGTCGGGTCGTCCCCGAACGCCGAGCCGAGCTTCTCGACCATCGCGCGCCGCGACGCGTCGACGTCGAGCGACATCCGGCCACCGAGGAAGTAGTCGGGGTCGAGGTAGCCGAGGACGATGTCCGCGTCGGTGACGGTCGGCTGGTCGCCGCCGAGGCCGTAGCCCGCGGGGCCGGGGCGCGAGCCGGCCGAGTGCGGGCCGACGCGCAGCAGGCCGAGCGCGTCGAGCGAGGCGATGGACCCACCACCGGCACCGATCTCGAGCATGTCGACGACCGGCATCGACACCGGCAGGCCGGAGCCGGCCTTGAGGCGGTGGACGCGCCCGACCTCGAAGCCGTGGTGCACGGCCGGCTGCCCGTTCTCGATGATGGCGACCTTGGCGGTCGTGCCACCCATGTCGAACGCGACGAGCCGCTCGAGGCCGAGGCGCCGGCCGATCGCGGCGGCACCGAGCGCACCGGCGGCGGGGCCCGACTCGAGCAGGCGCAGCGGGTAGGCGCGCGCCGTCGGGGTCGTGATGACACCGCCGTTGGACTGCATGAGGACGAGCGTCTGCGTGATGCCGAGGCGCGCGACCGCCCGCTCGACGTCCTCGAAGTGCTCACCGGCCACCGGGCGGACGTACGCGTTGGCGAGCGTCGTCACGGTCCGCTCGTACTCGCGGATGACCGGCACGAGGTGGCCGGACAGCGTCACCGGGATGCCCGGCAGGCGCTCGGCGAGCACCGCGGCGACGGCCTCCTCGTGCGCCGGGTTGGCGTACGCGTGCAGCAGGCAGACCGCGACCGACTCGACGCCGGAGGCGGCGATCTCGTCGGCGATGCGTGCGACCTCGTCGAGGTCGACCGGGGTGTGCACCGAGCCGTCGGCGCGCAGCCGCTCGGTCACCTCGAAGCGCAGCTCGACGGGGACGAGCGGGTCCGGCAGCTGCAGCCGCGTGTCGTAGAGGTCGTAGCGCCACTCGCGGCCGATGTCGATGGTGTCGGCGAAGCCACGGGTCGTGATGAGCGCGGTGCGGGCGCCGCGGCGCTCGATGAGCGCGTTCGTCACGAGGGTGGTCGCACCGACGACCGAGGCGTCGACGTCCGCGGCGGTGCTGCCGCCGGCCTCGAGCACCTGGGAGATGCCCTGCTCGATGGCACGGCTGAAGTCGTCGTAGGTGGTGAGGCACTTGCCGAGCCAGGCCCGGCCGGTCGTCTCGTCCAGCAGCACCAGGTCGGTGAAGGTGCCGCCGATGTCGAAGCTCACGCGCATGGGGTTTCCTCAGGGAGTGGGGACGGGTCTCGGGGCGGGGGCCCGGACCGTCGGCGGGCGCGCGGGGATGAGCAGCAGCGCGACCCGGCGGGCGGCGGGGGCCCTCACGAGGCCACCGCCGACGCGGCGAGGACGGGCACGACGAGACCGAGCTGGCCGCCGCGCTGGACGCGGGCGACCCCCCGCAGCCGGGCGGTGGGTGCAGGAG
>JAEXEM010000017.1 GCA_023401045.1 Actinomycetes bacterium | reverse complement strand
GCCCCGACCCGCACCCCCACGGAGGAGCACCATGCCGTTCGACCCGCAGATCCAGGCCGCCATCGACGCCTCGCTGGCCGAGATCCCGCACCCGTCGCTGCCCAAGGGCACGAACCTCTACGGCTCGACGAAGATCTTCCCGGACTACCAGGCCGAGGACGGCGAGTCCTACTTCACGCTCATCCACGGCATCCCGCACGAGTCGTCGGTCAGCTTCGTCGCGATCCTCCAGGCGACGCGCGCGCTGCGGAAGGGCTTCGAGTCGGCCATCTACTTCTACGGGCCCGGAGCGCTCGCGTGCGCGGCCAACCGCGGCTTCCCGACGACCGGGGACTCCGGCTTCCCCGGCGAGCTCAACATGAACGGCTCCCTCGAGACGTTCATCGCCGAGGGCGGCACGGTCTTCTGCTGCCGGTTCGGCATGGCGCTGCACGGCATGCGCGAGGAGGACCTCATCGCCGGCGTCATCCCCGCGCACCCGCTCGACGTCCAGGACGCGCTCATCCACTACGCGCGCAAGGGCGCCATCATCAACTCGACCTACAACCTGTAGGAGCCACCCGTGACCCTGACCGTCGCCGCGGTGTCGGCGAACTTCACGCGAGACCTCGACCAGAACTACGCCGTCGTCGAGCACATGCTCGGCGACGCCCGCGCCTGGGGAGCACGGCTCGTCGTCTTCCCCGAGGCGTCGATCGGCGGGTACCTGTCCTCGCTGGGCAACCACGGTGACACCGTCCGCACGACCAGCAGGTCCCTGCCGCCGGCGGTCCGCATCGACGGCCCGGAGATCCGGCGCGTGCAGGAGCTGGCCGGTGACACGGTCGTCGTCATCGGGTTCTGCGAGCTCGACGACGACGGCGAGACCCGGTACAACGCCGCGGTCTGCCTCGACGGCGGTGAGGTGTACGGCTCGTACCGCAAGGTGCACCAGCCGCTCGGGGAGAACATGTCGTACTCCGCCGGGGACGGGTACCGGGCGTTCGACACCCCGGTCGGCCGACTGGGGATGCAGATCTGCTACGACAAGGCGTTCCCGGAGGCGGCGCGGGTCCTCGCGCTCGACGGCGCGGAGATCATCGCGTCGCTGTCGGCGTGGCCCGCGGCCCGCACCGCCACCGCGGAGAACCTCCAGGAGGACCGGTGGACGTACCGGTTCAACCTCTTCGACAGTGCCCGGGCCCTCGACAACCAGGTGTTCTGGATCGCCTCGAACCAGTCCGGCACGTTCGGGTCGCTGCGGTACGTCGCCAACAGCAAGGTCGTCGACCCGGGCGGCAACGTCCTCGCGACGACGCTGCTCGGCAGCGGCCTCGCCGTCGCGGACATCGACGTCGAGGAGACGTTCCGGGCGATGCGCGGCGGCATGTTCCACCTGCGCGACCGCCGCCCCGACGCCTACGGGCCGGTCACCGCGGACGAGCACGCCCAGGGCTGGCGGGAGCTCGCGCATGCCTGAGATGACGTTCGACGTGCGGTGGCCCGACGGCACCGCCACCGCGTGCTGGTCGCCGAGCCTCGTCGTGTGGGACCACCTCGAGGTCGGGGCGACGTACCCGGTCGCGGAGTTCGTCGAACGCTCGTCCCGGGCGCTCGGTGAGGCGAGCGACCGGGTCCGCGCCCGGTACGGCATCGGCTGCACCGGCTCCGCCGAGCAGGAGGCCGTCATCCGCGACCTCGCCGCCCGCTACCCGGCCGACGCCCCCGTCGAGGTGCTGCGCATGGCACCGCCGCTGCCCGGAGGTGCTGCATGATCCGCGCGACCGTCACCGACGGCGCCCACCACGAGGTCGTCGTCGTCGGCGGCGGCCAGGCCGGGCTGTCGCTGTCGCACCACCTCGTCGCGTCCGGTGTCGACCACGTCGTCCTCGAGCGCGAGACGGTCGCGCACGAGTGGCGCGACGGCCGGTGGGACGCGTTCACGCTCGTCACGCCGAACTGGCACTGCCGGCTTCCCGGGTACGCCTACGACGGCCCCGACCCCGACGGGTTCATGCGCCGCGACGAGGTGCACGCCTGGGTGCGCCGGTACGCCGACACGTTCGACGCGCCCGTCGCCGAGGGGGTGGCCGTCACCGGCCTCGAGCCGCTCGACGGCGGCGGGTTCCGGGTGACGACGACCGCCGGCACCCTCACCGCGGACGCCGTCGTCGCCGCCGTCGGCGGGTACCACACGCCCGTCGTGCCGCCGTGGGCCGCGGACCTGCCCGACGACCTCGTGCAGGTGCACTCCCACCGGTACCGGCGCCCCGAGCAGCTCCCCGACGGGCCCGTGCTCGTCGTCGGCACCGGCCAGTCCGGCACCCAGATCGCCGAGGACCTCCTGCTCGCCGGCCGCGAGGTCCACCTCGCCGCGGGCCGGGCGCCGCGCGTCGCCCGCCGCTACCGCGGCAAGGACTGCATGACGTGGCTCGCGGAGATGGGCCTCTACGACGCCCCGGTCGCCACCCGCGGCCTGGCGAAGCGGGAGTCGACGAACCACTACGTCACCGGGCGCGACGGCGGCCGCGACATCGACCTGCGGGACTTCGCCCGGCGCGGCATGCGCCTCTACGGGCGGGCCACCGGCGTCGACCTCACGGGCACCCCGGCCGTGACGTTCGCGCCGACGCTCGCGGCCGACCTCGACCACGCCGACTCCGTCGCGGAGTCGATCAAGGACGACATCGACCGGTACGTCGCGGCCCACGGCATCGCCGCCCCGACCGAGGAGCGCTACGTCCCCGTGTGGCGTCCCGAGGTCGAGCCGGAGCGGCTCGCGCTCGCGGACGTCGCCTCGGTCGTGTGGTCCGTCGGGTTCCGGGCGGACTGGGCGTGGCTCGGGCCGTTCGCGGGGCCTGTCCTCGACGAGCACGGGCACCCGCGGCACGTGCGCGGGCTCAGCGCCGTCCCGGGGCTCGCGTTCCTCGGGCTGCCGTGGCTGCACACGTGGGGGTCGGGCCGCTTCCACGGCGTCGCGGC
>JAEXEM010000002.1 GCA_023401045.1 Actinomycetes bacterium | reverse complement strand
GACCGCGGTGCTGCGGGCGTGCACCGCCGACCCGGCAGGCGCCTCGTCCGCCAGCCAGGCGTCGACCCCGGCCAGCAGACGCTCCCGCGTCGCCGGGGACGCCGTGCTCGCGCGGATCGAGGACCGGGCGAGGTCGGCGAGCGCCTCGTCGTCGAAGCCGTGCTTCTCGCGCGCGATCCGGTACTGGTCGGTGAGGCGCGAGCGGAACAGCAGCGGGTCGTCGGCGCCGAGGGCCACCCGGGCGCCGGCGTCGACGAGCGTCCGCAGCGGCACGTCGGCGGCGGTGGGGTACACCCCGAGGGAGACGTTCGACGCCGGGCACACCTCGAGCGCGACCTCGTCGGCGACGACGCGCTCGAGCAGCGTCGGGTCCTCCGCGCTGCGCACGCCGTGGCCGAGGCGGTCGGGTCGCAGGTGCTCGAGGACCTGCTCGACGTGCGCCGGGCCGAGCAGCTCGCCGCCGTGCGGGACGCTGCGCAGCCCCGCGCGGTGCGCGATGGCGAACGCCGGGCCGAACTCGGCGGTGTCGCCGCGCCGCTCGTCGTTCGACAGCCCGAAACCGACGACCTCACCGGGACCGTCGCCGGCGTGCCGGGCCGCGAGCCGGGCGAGGGTGCGGGCCTCGAGCGGGTGCCGCATGCGGGAGGCCGCCACGACGACACCGACCTCGACGCCGGTCGCGGCCTGCGCGGTGCGCGCCGCGTCGAGGACGATCTCCAGCGCCGGGGTGATCCCGCCGACGAACGGCGCGTACGACGTCGGGTCGACCTGGATCTCGAGGCGGCCGGACCCCTCGGCGGCGTCGTCCGCGGCCGCCTCGGCGACGATGCGGCGCATGTCGTCCTCGGAACGCACGCACGCCCGGGCCGCGTCGTAGAGCCGCTGGAACCGGAACCAGCCGCGCTCGCCCGGCGGCACGACGAGGGGGTCGGCGTCGAGGAGCACGTGCGGCAGCCGGATCCGGTGCTGCGCGGCGAGCTCGCCCAGCGTCTCGACGCGCATCGAGCCGGTGAAGTGCAGGTGCAGGTGCGCCTTGGGCAGCAGCGAGAGGTCACGCATCGGCGCCAGTGTGCCAGGCGGTGCTGGGCGGTGCCTCACGCCGGGGCGTCGACGAGGCGGTAGCCCACCCCCCGGATCGTGTCGAAGTGCTCGGCACCGAGCTTGCGCCGCAGGTAGCGCACGTAGACGTCGACGACGTTCGAGCCCGGGTCGAAGTCGTAGCCCCACACCTCGGAGAGCAGGCGCTCGCGGGTGAGGACGTCCCCGGGGTTGCGCATGAACGTCTCGGCGAGCGCGAACTCCCGCGCGGACAGGTCGACCTCGACGTCGTCGACCTTCATGCGCCGGGTGCGCAGGTCGAGCTGCAGCCGCCCGTAGGTGAGCACGTGGCCGCGGGCCGCCGGGGGAGCGGCGGTCGGCCGCAGCCGCAGCCGGACCCGCGCGAGCAGCTCCTCGAACCGGAAGGGCTTGGCCATGTAGTCGTCCGCCCCGGACTCCAGCCCGGTGACGGTGTCGGTGACCGACGAGCGCGCCGTGAGGACGACGACCGGCACGTCGTGCCCGGCGGCCCGCAGGTGCCGCAGGACGTCGAACCCGTCCATGTCGACGAGCCCGAGGTCGAGCACGAGCAGGTCGACGCCACCGGCCGCGACGCGGTCGAGCGCGTCCTGCCCGGTGAGGACGGCGGTCGTGTCGTAGCCGTGGGCCCGCAGGCCCTTGGCGACGAACGAGGCGATCCGCTCCTCGTCCTCGGCGATGAGGATGTGGGTCATCGGTGCGGCTCCAGCAGCTCGAGGGACTCGGACCCGCCGTCGACGAGTCCGATGGCGGGCAGGTCGAGGACGAACACGGCCCCGGGGCCGGCACCCGGGGGCGGGTGCTCGAGGACGACGCGGCCGCCGTGGGCGGCGGCGATGGCCGCGACGATCGGCAGCCCGAGGCCGGCACCGTGCTGCAGCCGGTCGGCCTGCCCGCGGTGGAAGCGCTCGAAGATCCGGGCCTCCTCCCCGCGCGGCACGCCGGGCCCCTCGTCGCGCACCCACAGCAGCAGCCGGCCGGCCGAGACCTCGCTGCCGAGCCGGACCGTCGAGCGCGGCTCGGAGAACCGGACGGCGTTGGCGAGCAGCTGCAGCCACGCCTGGGTGATGCGCTGGGCGTCGACGACGGCCGTGACGTCCGCCCGTGCGACGACGACGAACCGTCGCTCGCCCAGCCCGCGGGCCTTCTCGAGGACGTCGTCGGTGAGCCGGCCGACGTCGACGGGGGCGGGACGCACGAAGTCGGGCCGGTCCGCGGTGGCGAGCGTGACGAGGTCGTCGACGAGCCGCTGCATCCGGTCCAGCTCGTCGAGCGCGAGCGCCTGGGTCGCCCGGACGTCCGCCTCGTCGGAGGGGTCGAGCAGCTCGAGGTGCCCGCGGACGATGGTGAGCGGTGTGCGCAGCTCGTGGCCGACGTCGTCGACGAGCTCGCGCTGCGACCCGAACGCGCGCTCGAGGCGCGCGAGCATCGAGTTGACGGACGTCGCGAGGTCGGCGAGGTCGTCGCGCCCGGTGACGGCGATGCGCTCGGACAGGTCGGACTCGGTCACCCGCCGCACGGTGTCGCGCAGGATCCGCACGGGGCGCAGCATCCGCCCGACGACGAACCACGCGACGAGCGACGTGACGGCCAGCGCGGCGATGCCCACGGCCGAGTACGTGAGGAAGATCCGCCGGGCGTCGGCCCCCTGCGCGGCGCGGTCGAACGCGACGACGAACGTGCCGGTGGCCTGCGGCTCTCCGGCGGCGTGCACAGGCACCGTGATGAGGCGGTACTCGGTGACGTCGGTGCGCACCGTGCGCGGGCTCCCCGCCCGGGGGTCGTCCGCAGGACGCTCGGCGAGCCACGACATGAGCTCGTCGTCGGTGTCGAGCCGGATCGCCCGCGTCTCGTCGGCGGGACGCAGGTGGAGCTGGCCGTTGACGAGCGTGAGCATGCCCTCGTGCTCCCCGGGCACGCGCGCCTCGAGGGCCTTGCGCAGCAGGTCCCGCACGGTCGGCCACGCCCCGGCGGTCTCCGGCCCCGGGCCCGCCGCCTCGAGCGAGCGGACGGCGGTGACCGCACGGACGAGCGAGTCGTCGATGCGGGCGTCGGTGGCCCGCAGCTGGAGGATGAGCCCGGTGACCCCGGCGGCCGTCATCGCCGCAGCGGTGAGCGCGACGACGGCCGTCATGAGCCGGCCACGGACCGTCACCCGTGCGCCGGGGGCCCGCAGCGCCGGGGAGGGCGCCGCGGGCGCCGGTCCCGACGAGGCGCCCGTCCGCATGCGGACAGTATGGTCTCGGACGGACCGGGGCAGAAGGGACGTCCGCCGTCGGGGCGACGGCCTGCCGGGTGCGAGGGGCGTGCGCGTCAGACGCCGGGGAGCATGCCGCGCTGCATCGCGACGGTCACCGCGTGCGTGCGGTCGTCGACGCCGAGCTTGGCGAACGCCCGCAGCAGGTGCGTCTTGACGGTCGCCTCGGTGATGTGGAGCTCGCGGCCGATCGCGGCGTTGGACAGGCCGCGGGCGACCCCGCCGAGGATCTCGCACTCCCGTGGCGTCAGCCGGTCCGCGCCGCCCCGCACCTGCCGGACGAGCCGGTGCGCGACGGACGGCGAGAGCGCGGCCTCACCGCGCGCGGCGGCCCGCACCCCGGCGACGAGCTCGGCACGCGGGGTGTCCTTGAGCAGGTAGCCGGTCGCGCCCGCCTCGACGGCCCGGAGGATGTCGGTGTCGGTCTCGTACGTCGTGAGGACGAGGACGCGGACCCCCGGCAGCGTCGCGACGATGCGCTCCGTCGCCGAGGTGCCGTCGCTGCCGGGCATCCGCAGGTCCATGAGGACGAGGTCGGGGCGCAGGCGCTCGGCGAGCGACACCGCGGCGTCCCCGTCGCCGGCCTCCCCGACGACCTCGAGGTCGTCCTCGAGGTCGAGGAGGGCGACGAGCCCGGACCTCACGACGGGGTGGTCGTCGACGACCACGACCCGGATCGTCATGCGTCCTCCTTCGCGGTCCCCGGCGCGTCCGTCGCGCCCCCGTCGTCCTCGGCGAGCGGGATCCGGACCCGCACCCGCGTCCCGTCGTCACCGGTGACGTCGATGGAGCCACCGGTCGCACGGGCACGTGCGCGCATGCCCCGCAGCCCGTTGCCCTCGGTGACGTCGGGCGCGACGCCGCGGCCGTCGTCGCGCACCTCGAGGACGACCTCGCCGTCCTCGCGGGCGAGCACGACCGTCACGTGCGACGCACCGGCGTGCCGCCGGACGTTGGTGAGCGACTCCTGCGCCGCGCGCAGCAGGACGACCTCCGCCTCGCGGTCGACGTCCCCGCCCGCCGTGCGGTCCTCCACCTCGACGACGAGCCCGGTCTCGGCGCCGAACCGCTGCGCGAGCCGCTCGAGCGCCTGCCCGAGCGTGCCGGCCTCGAGGTCCGGGGGAGCGAACGCCGCGACGAGCGCCCGCGCCTCGGCGAGGTTGTCCCGTGCGACGTCCTCGATGCGGGCCAGCCGGTCGGCGACCCGCTCCGCACGGCCGCGGTCGAGCTCGGCCGCGGCGGCCTGCGAGAGCATGACGACCGACGTGAAGCCCTGCGCGAGCGTGTCGTGGATCTCGGCGGAGATCCGCGCGCGCTCCGCGAGCACGCCGGCCGCGTGGTGGGACTCCGCGAGGGCGTCCTGCGCCGACCGCAGCTCGTCGATGAGGTAGGCCCGCTCCTCGTTCTGCTCGGCCACCTGCGTGATCCACAGCCCGAGGACGACCGCGAACAGCAGCGCCACGCCGAGCTGGGCGGCGATCTCGACGAGCTCGTGCCCCGTGGCGCTCGTCCGGACCGCGGTCGCGGCGACGAGCGCCACCGTCAGACCGGTGCACCACAGCACCCCGGCCAGCCGCGTCCGCGTGAAGAACCACGTCTGGGTGTAGGCGAGGAAGAGCAGCACCGACCCGATGTCGCCGAGCAGCACCTGGACGACGACGACAGCGACGAGCACCGCGAGGTACGCGTCCGCGAGCCGCCCGTCCCCCGTCCGGGCGCCGCGGCGGCCCACGAGGACGTAGGCCGCCGCGAGCACCGCCATGGTGGCGACGGGACCGGCCGCGTCCGCGGGGCGCGCGCTGTCGACGAGGACCGCGACGACGTAGACCGCCGACATGCCGACGAAGACGAGGTCCCACATCCGCAGCGTGCGGCGCCAGAACTCGTGCCGGTCGACCGGCTCCCGCACGGCGGCGAGGGTGCTCATGCCCCGGACCCTCTCACGCGCCCGCGGGCGCGCCCGGCCACGACCCGCCGCCTCACCCGTCGTCCCGGCGGCGCCACCGGAACGTCCGCACCCCCACGACCAGCCCGACGACGAGCCAGGCCGCGAGCACCGCCGCGGTGGCGCCGTGCTGCCACGTGCCCGAGGGCTCGAGCGCGACCGCGGCCTCGTCCGGGAGGAACACCGACCGCATGCCCTGCGCCATCCACTTGAGCGGGAAGACCGACGCGACCTGCTGCATCCACCCCGGGAGCTGGTCGAACCGGAAGAACACCCCGGAGACGAACTGCAGGACGAGGACGACCGGCGTGACGACCGCGCTCGCGGACCGCCCGGACCGCGGCAGCGACGAGTACGCGACGCCGAGCACCGACCCGGAGGCGGTGCCGAGGACGAACACCCACGCGAACGTCCACCAGCGGCCGGCGTCCGTCGGCAGCGGCACGTCGAAGACGAGCGCCGCGACCGCGAGCAGCAGCGCGGTCTGCGCCGCCGAGGAGACGAGCACCTGACCGGTCTTGCCGAGGAAGTACGCCGACGACGGCAGGGGGGTGGCACGCAGCCGCTTGAGCGTGCCGTCGTCGCGCTCCGCGGCGATCGAGACCGCGAGGTTCTGGAAGCTCGACAGCAGGACGCCCGTCGCGACCATCCCCGGCAGGAAGTACTGCGGGAAGTGCACCCCCGAGCCGGGGACGAGCTCCTCGTCGCTGCCGAAGACGGTCGCGAAGATGGCGAGCATGAGGACCGGGTAGGCGAAGACGAACACGACGGCGTCGCGCTCGCGGAAGAAGGCGCGGAGCTCGACGACGGTCCGTGCGGCCGCGAGCCGGGCGACGCCCGGCAGCGGCCGCTCCGTCCGGCGGGTGGTCGTGCTCGTGGGCGTGGCGCCCGTGGCCGTCGTCATCGTGCTGCCTCCTCGTCCTCGCGCACCGGGACCGTCGGGCGGGTGCCCGCGCCGGCCGGTGTGCCGTGCGCCGTGCTGTCCGTGGTGTCGTGCGCCGTGCCGTCTCCGGCGCGCGCGGCCGTCGGCGTCGCTGCCGCCTCGCCGACGAGCCCGAGGTAGACGTCCTCGAGCGTCGGGCGCAGGCCCTCGAGCCCGGGCACCTCACCGCTCGGGCCGGCGAGCCGGGCCGCGAGCCCCGCGACGAGCGCCGTCGGGGTGTCCGTCGCCTCCTCGTGCGTCGTCCCGGCCTCCGTCCAGCGCACCCGGGCGCGCCGTGCCTGGCGGCCCCCGAGGTCCGCGGGCCGGCCCTCCGCCACGACACGCCCGCGGGCGACGACGACGACCCGGTCGGCGAGGCGCTCGGCCTCCTCGAGGTAGTGGGTGGTGAGGAGGATCGTCGTGCCCTCGTCGCGCAGCGCCTCGACGAGGTCCCAGAACTCGTGCCGCGCCCGCGGGTCGAACCCCGTCGTCGGCTCGTCGAGGAAGAGCAGCTCGGGGTCGCCGACGACGCCGAGCGCGACGTCGAGCCGGCGCCGCTGCCCGCCGGACAGTCCGCGCACGCGGGCGTTCGCCTTCTCCCGCAGCCCGACGGCGTCGATGACGGCCTCGGGGTCGCGCGGCGCCGGGTACATGCCCGAGAAGTGGTGGACGGTCTCGCGCACCGTCGCCTCGGCGAGGTCGCGGTTGTCCTGCAGGACGACGCCGATGCGCGAGCGCCACCGGCGGCCGGCCTGGGCGGGGTCCTCGCCCAGGACGCGCACGTGCCCGCCGTCGGCCCGCCGGAACCCCTCGAGGGTCTCGACGGTCGTCGTCTTGCCCGCGCCGTTGGGCCCGAGCACCGCGACGATCTCGCCGTGCTCGACGCGCAGGTCGAGCCCGTCGACCGCGCGCTTCTCGCCGTACCGCTTCTGCAGCCCCACGACCTCGACGGCCGGGGCACCTGTCGTCCTCATGGCACCAGCGTGCCCCGCCGCCGGGTCCGGGCGGGACGACCGTGCGGCGGGTGCTGCCGTCCACCGACCGGTGGACGGAGCCGTCCCCGGTGCGGACGACCGGGCAGGCGGTCGCGGGTGCCGGCCGGGACGCCGCGGGCCCCCCAGCCCGGCCGGCGGCGGGCCCCGGACCGGATAAC
>JAEXEM010000476.1 GCA_023401045.1 Actinomycetes bacterium | reverse complement strand
CGTCAGTCCCGCTCGCGGCGCGCGGGCGCGGTCGTCACGGTGGACGCCCCCTCCCCCACCAGGCGCTGCGCGAGCAACGTGGAACCCGCCACGGCGGCCGGCATCGTCACGACCGCGCCGCCCGGCACGAGGAAGCACAGCTGCGTCGCCACCCCGAAGCCGAGCGCGAGCGGACGGTTCGCACGCAGCAGCCGGTTGCGGTGCGGGCGGTGGATGCCGCGGGCGGTGAGCGCCCGCGACGAGAGCTCGTGGGCGAGGATCCAGCCGGTGAGCCCGACGCCCAGCACCCAGCCGGTGAAGGTCCCGACGACGGGCAGCAGACCGCACAGCGCCGTGATGATGGCGACGAGCAGCCCTCGGGCGAACAGCGCGAGCCCGTCCTGCGCGGCGCGCCAGAACCCCGTCCCGCCGGGCGGCACGGTGCCGGTCTCGTCGCGCTCGACGGCCCGCCACACCCGGTCGTAGAACGGCTCGCCGACCATGAGCGTGAGCGCCGTGAACGTGACGATCGCCAGGACGACGGCGCCCCCGAGCACGAGCGCCTGCGCCGCGAGCTCGGCGGTGCCCCGCCAGAACGGGTCCCAGCCGTCGGCGAACGGCGTGAGTCCCCGGCCGATCGCCCCGAGGTTGACCGCGAGGACGATCAGCGCGCCGAGCAGCACCAGGCCGACGAGCGCGGCCGGCAGCAGGCCGAGCGCCATCGTCGACGGCCGACGCCTCCAGTAGCCCCAGCCCCGCCCCAGCAGGCGGACCCCTTCGCCGAACTCACGCACGCGCGTCAGCGTAGGGCCGGCAGGGCCGGGTCGCCGTGCAGCGCGGCTGCGGGTGCCCGTCCACAGGTTGGTGACGACGGGCCTGCGGGGTGCCGCGAACCGGTACGTTCCGGGCATGGTCCGAATGGCTCGCGTAGTCGTGTGCGCCCTGGCGCTCGCTCTCGCCGCAGGCTGCGTCCGAGGTGCCGATCAGGCCGGGCCCAGCGGGACACCGACGCCTGCGACGAGTCCCTCCCCGACAGCAAGCACGTCGTCGGCACCGTCACCGACCAGCGACCCGACGATCGCACCGCCGCGCCCGGAGGCGATGGAACAGCCCGGCGCCGACGGCGCCGCAGCCGCAGCGACGTACTTCATGTCCCTCTACCCCTATGTCCTGGCCACCGGAGACCTCGCAGCGTGGGACGCCATGTCGGCCCCGGACTGCGACTTCTGCAACAACACCCGGACGGAGGTCGAGAGGCTCCGCGCGGCCGAGCAGCGGAACCTCGGGGGAATCACGGTGCTCGCCGCCGGCGGTACCGACCTCGGCTCCAACGGCTGGCACTCTGCGCGGCTGGAGATCGAGATCCACGAGTCGTCGGACGTCGATGCAGCCGGAATCGTCGTCAGCTCACGCGACGGCGGCACCTACTCGGTCGACCTCGCACTGACGTGGTCCGGCGGGTGGCTCATCGACTCGGCCGGGATCGTCGGCACACCGCGCACATGACGACGGCGCAGCATGGCCGCGGACTCCTCGTCACGGTCTCAGCGGTGGTCCTCGTGCTGGTCACCTCAACCGTGGCGCATGCGGGGGACGAGGTGTTCGAAGGGGTGATGCAGGGGAACCACGCGTCGGTGGCAGGCGGTCGGGCGGCCGACGTGATGAAGGAGAGTGAGCACGTGCCACCCGAGCTGCGCCTCGCCAGGTACGAACGCGCCGCCATGTGCCGGGAGGTCGCCGGCCTGTGGACGCGTGGCTCGACGGACGGCACGTGCGTCGCACCGGCGGACACTGCCGGTGCGCGCGAGTGCCCTCCGGGCGACACCGCCCTGCTGCCCATGTGGCGGCAGCAACGGGCGACTCCGACCTCGCCGTGGGGACCGTGGGAACGGCTGGACGAGGGCGGGTGCGGCACGGACCTGCTGCCGACGCTGACCGAGGCCGACTTCCGCCGTCTCCCCCTCCCGGCTCCCCTCCTCACGATGCAGCCCGACCGCGGGTGGGTGCTCGTCAACATCGAGACCATCGTCTACACCGACCCCACGCCGGTGACGCTGCGCACCGAGCTCCTCGGTCACGGCGTGACCGTCGAGGCCACGCCCGTGCGCTGGACCTACGACTTCGGCGACGGGCACACCCTCACCACCCGCGACCCCGGGGCCCCGCACCCGGCGTTCGACGTCGTCCACGCGTACGAGGCGCCCGGCACCGCGACGATCACGCTCACGGCCGAGTGGACCGGCCGCTACCTCGTCGACGGGTCGCCCGCGTGGCGGGACGTCGCCGGGACGGCCACGACCACCGTGGCGGGGGCGCCCTTCACCGTCGAGGAGCGCACGAGCCGTCTCGTCTCCGGACTGTGCGCGGACACCCCACGACCACCCGACTGCTGAGGCTCCGACCGTGGGCGCCGCCGGACCCGCCAGTGGGTCCAGGCGCCGTCAGCGGGCGGTCGCGCGCCGCCGACGCCCCACCGTCACCGCGTACACGGCGACGATGACCGCGACCAGCCCCCCGGTCGCCGCGAGCTGCCCGCGCGCCACGTCGTCGGCGAGCATGAGGACGACGACGCCCGCGAGCGCGACGAGCACCGCCCACGTGAGCCACGGGTAGCCCCACATCCGCAGGCTGAGCCCTTCCCCGCGGGCGGCGGCCTCCGCCTCGATGCGGGGGCGCAGCCGCAGCTGGGACACCGCGACGAGCACCCACACGACGAGCAGCGAGGACCCGACGGCGTTGAGGAGGATGCCGAGCAGGGCGTCGGGCAGCAGCCAGTTGAGCGCGACCGCGACGAGCGCGAGGACGACGGACACGAGCACCGCGACCCACGGGACGCCGCGCGTCGAGACCTTCCGCAGCACCGCGGGCCCGTCGCCGCGCCCGGCGAGGGAGAACGCCATGCGGCTGGTCGCGTAGACGTTGGCGTTGAACGCCGACAGCAGCGCGAGGACGACGACGACCTCCATGAGCCGCGCGGCCCCCGGCAGCCCGGCGAGGTCGAGGACGGCGACGAACGGCCCCTCCGCGAGCGCCGGGTCGGTCCACGGCAGGACGCACACCATGAGCGCGACGGACCCGACGTAGAACAGGAGGATCCGCCAGACGATCGAGCGGGTCGCCCGCCCCACGGCGCGCTGCGGGTCGGCGGCCTCGGCGGACGCGATGGCGACGATCTCGATGCCGCCGAACGCGAAGAGGACGACGAGCAGCCCGGCGGCGACGCCCGCGAGCCCGGTGGGTGCGAACCCGCCGTTGCCGAGGAGGTTGGCGGTGCCGACCGGTTCGGTGCCGGGCAGCCACCCGAGGACGAGCGCGACCCCGAGGACGAGGAACCCGACGATGGCGAGCACCTTGACGAGGGCGAACCAGAACTCCATCTCGCCGAACTGCCGCACCCCGACGAGGTTGACGACGGCGAACACCGCGACGGCCGCGAGTGCGACTCCCCACTGCGGGACCCCGGGCAGCCACCCGGTGACGATGCGCGCGACCCCGGTGATCTCGACGCCGAGCACCATGATGAGCGTGAACCAGTAGAGCCACCCGAGGGTGAACCCGGCCCAGCGTCCGAGGGCCTTCTCGGCGTAGACGGAGAACGACCCGCTCGACGGCACGGCGGCCGCCATCTCGGCGAGCATCCGCATGACGAGGACGACGAGCAGCCCGGCGACCGCGTAGGAGACGAGGACCGCGGGCCCGGCGGTGGCGATGCCGACGCCCGAGCCGAGGAACAGGCCGGCGCCGATCGCGGAGCCGAGGCCCATCATCGTGAGGTGCCGGGGCCGCAGCGCGTGCCCGAGGCCGCGGTCGGTACCGGGCCCGGTCACGGGCGTGGTCGGCTCGGTGGTGGGGGACGTCATGGTGCTCCGGTGGTCCAGGTGGCGGCCGCTCGACCGCCTGGCCACGTTACGTCGTCCGCATGGGAGGGACGCACGCCGGAGGTCCCTGCACCCCGGCCGTCCCACCGGTACGGGTCGCGGCGTGCGCGGGGCCCCGCCGCCCGGCGGCGACGGGGCCCTGCGACGCGGGCGTCGCTCAGATCTCGGCGCCGACGAGGAAGCCCCCGTTGATCGCCTCGCCGACCTTCGCCGGGGTCACGCAGTCGCCGACGGTCCGCACGGTGCGGCCGGCGGCGGTGAGCGCCTCGGCGAGCGTCGTCTCCGGCAGGACGCCGAAGGCGGTGACGACGGTGTCGGCGTCGACGCGCACGTCCCCGTCGGCGGTGCGCAGCTGCACGCCGCCCTCGTCGACCGCGACGACGGTGTGCCCCGTGAGGATGCGCACCCCGGCGGTGGCGAGGTCACGCAGCAGCGTCATGCGGTTGATGATGATGAGGTCGCGCGCGATCTCCTCGGCGGCCTCGACGATCGTCACGTCCTTGCCCGCCTGCGCGAGTTCGAGCGCGAGGTCGGCGCCGGAGAGCCCGCCGCCGGCGACGACGATCCGCCGGCCGAGCGGCGCACCCTCGTGCGCGTCGATGACGCCGACGACGTTCGCCCCGTCGATGCCGGGGATCGATGCCGGCACGAGCGGCCGGGAGCCGGTGGCGACGACGATCTCGTCGGCGTCGGCGAGCTCCGGGGCGTCCGCGGTGATCTCGTGGCCGAGGTGGACGGTGACGGGCAGGCGGGAGATCTGGCGCTCCCACCACGCGATCATCCCGTGCAGCTCCTTCTTGAAGTCGGGCGTCGCGGCGGGGCGCAGGACGCCACCGAGCTGGGCGTCGCGCTCGTAGAGGTCGACGCGGTGCCCGCGCGTGGCGGCGACGCGGGCGGCCTCGAGCCCCGCAGGACCGCCACCGACGACGACGACGTGCTTCGGCGTCTCGACCGGCGTGAGGACGCGCTCGCGCTCGAACCCGACCTGGGCGTTGACGGCACACCCGAGCGGCAGCGCGAAGAACGCGTTGCCGACGCACATCGCGTTGCAGCGGATGCAGGGGCGGATGTCCTCGCGGCGGCCCTCGGCGAGCTTCGCGCACCACTGCGGGTCGGCGATGAGGCCACGGCCGACACCGGCGATGTCGGCGTCACCGGCGGCGAGCACCTTCTCGGCGGTGTCGGGGTCGAGGTTCCCGCACGCGACGACGGGGATGTCGACGACCTCCTTGAGCGCCTTCGCGGCCGGCACCATGCACCCGTCACCGAGGTAGTACGGCGGGAAGACGTAGTCCATCGCCTCGTAGGACCCGTCGTCGGCGAGGATGAAGTCGAGACCGGCCTCGGCGAGGATGACGGCGATCCGCTGCGACTCCTCGGTGGTGCGGCCGCCGGGGAACTTGTGGTCGACGGACAGCCGGAAGCTCACCGGCAGGCCCGGTGCGGCGGCCTTGATCGACTGGATGACCTCGACGGCGAACCGGCAGCGGTTCTCCACCGAGCCGCCGTACTCGTCGGTGCGACGGTTCCAGGCGGGGGTGAGGAACTGGTCGATGATGTAGCCGGTGTGGCCGTGGATGTCGATGGCGTCGATCCCGGCGGCGGCGGCACGCGCGGCGGCCTCGCCGAAGCGCCGCACGAGGGTGCGGATCTCCTCGACCTCGAGCGGGCGGCACAGCACGTCAGGGTTCGCGTAGTGCGGGTTGTCCGACGCGGAGATCGGCGCGCGGTCGGGGTCGACGACGTTGATGTTGCGGCCGAGACCGGCGGTGAGCTGCAGCGACACGAGGCCGCCCACCGCGTGGATCGACTCGGCGAGCGCGGTGAGCCCGGGGATCGCGTCGTCGGTGTCGACGCGGCACAGCCCGGGGTTGATCTGCTCGAAGTCCTGGGACACGGCGGCGATGCCGGTCATGAGGAGCCCGACGCCGCCGGCGGCGCGCTCGGTGTAGTAGGCGATCTCACGCTCGGTGAACAGGCCCTCGTGGGTGCCCATCTCGGTGCCCATGGGGAGCATGACGACGTGGTTGCGCAGCTCGAGGGAGCCGAGGGTGAGGGGGGCGAGGAGGCGGGAGTACGGCACGACACGTCCTTGGTCGGTTCGGGGGCGACGTCCGCGCAGGTGGCGGGTCGGTCCAGCGATCATCCGCCGGGCCGCCGGGCCCGGGCCGGGACGCTGGTCCCGAGGTGGACACCGCTCTCCTCCAGACACGTCGGGCCGCGGCGGGGGCGGACGCCGTAGGTTCGTCGCACCGGTGGAGGAGGCAGCCGTGACCGTCCCGGCCGACGAGGTCCCGCTCACGCACGAGGTCGTCGCCGCGCTGCTCGCCGAGCAGCACCCCGACCTCGCCGCCCTGCCGCTCGGCCGCCGCTACCGCGGCTGGGACATGGCGATGTACCGGCTGGGCGACGACCTGGCGGTGCGGCTCCCCCGGCGTGCGCAGGCGGTGCCGTCGATGCGCACCGAGCTGCGGTGGGTGCGCGAGCTCGGGGCGCGGTGGGCGTTCCCGACGCAGCAGGTCGTGCGGGTCGGTGAGCCGGGTGCGGCGTTCCCGTGGCCGTGGGCGGTCGTCACGTGGCTGCCGGGCGTGACGGCTGCGGAGGTGCCGCTGGACGTCTCCGCCGGCGCCGACCTCGGGCGGGCGCTCGCGCAGGTGCACGTGCCCGCGGCACCGGACGCGCCGTACAACGCCGAGCAGTCGATCCC
>JAEXEM010000437.1 GCA_023401045.1 Actinomycetes bacterium | reverse complement strand
ACCATGACGTGCGCGGCCCGCCGGTCGCGGGCTGCGCGAGCGTCGTGACTCGTGCGAGGGCGCGCGACGGCGGGTGCGCCAAATCGTCCGCCGGGACGTCGCCGACGCGGTGGCGGGGCGGCCCGGGAGCAGGCCCTCACGCACGAGCACCCCCCGCCCGCGGTGGGCGAGGGGTGCTCGTGGTCGCGGTTGTGCGGAGCGCGACGCCGCGCGGATCAGTCTGCCGTGCGGCGGAGCACCTCGGTGAGGCGGTTGGCGGCCGAGACGACGGCCGCGGCGTGCAGCCGGCCGGGCTGGCGCGAGAGGCGCTCGAGCGGCCCCGACACCGAGACGGCGGCGACGACACGGCCCGACGGGCCACGCACGGGCGCGGAGACGGACGCGACGCCGACCTCGCGCTCGGACACCGACTGCGCCCAGCCGCGGCGCCGGACGCCGGAGAGGATCGTCGCGGTGAACTTCGCGCCCTGCAGGCCGCGGTGCAGACGGTCCGGCTCCTCCCAGGCCAGGAGCACCTGGGCGGCGGAGCCGGCCTGCATGGTGAGGGTCGCACCGACGGGGATCGAGTCGCGCAGGCCGATCGGCCGCTCGGCGGCCGCGACGCAGATGCGCTGGTCGCCCTGCCGTCGGTAGAGCTGCGCACTCTCGCCCGTGTGGTCGCGCAGCAGCGTGAGCACGGGGCCCGCCGCGGCGAGCAGCCGGTCCTCGCCGGCCGCCGTCGACAGCTCGGAGAGACGCGGGCCGAGCACGAACCGGCCCTGGAGATCACGCGCCACCAGACGGTGGTGCTCGAGGGCGACGGCCAATCGGTGTGCCGTGGGGCGGGCAAGATGGGTCGCGGCGACCAGCTGCGCGAGGGTCGCGGGACCGGCCTCGAGTGCACTCAGTACCGACGCGGCCTTGTCCAGGACGCCCACTCCGCTAGAGTTGTCCATACGTCGATATTGGCGTCTCGAAGGCTGAGATGCAAGCCGGAGGGGGCCGGAACCCTGCGGTGCAGAGCATCGGCCCCATGGAACCGGGCAGCCCCCGCCCGGACGAGAGGAACGACAGACATGGCCCGCACGCTGGCGGAGAAGGTCTGGGACGCGCACGTCGTGCGCCGCGGCACGGACGGTGCCCCCGACCTGCTCTACATCGACCTCCACCTCGTCCACGAGGTGACGAGCCCCCAGGCCTTCGAGGGCCTGCGGCTCGCCGGCCGTCCCGTGCGCCGCCCGGACCTCACCATCGCGACCGAGGACCACAACACCCCGACGCTCGACATCGACCGTCCCATCGCGGACGCGACGAGCCGTACGCAGATCGAGACCCTGCGCGCCAACGCCGCGGAGTTCGGCGTCCGGCTGCACTCGCTCGGTGACGCCGACCAGGGCATCGTCCACCAGGTCGGCCCCCAGCTCGGGCTGACGCAGCCCGGCCTCACCGTCGTGTGCGGCGACTCGCACACGTCGACCCACGGCGCGTTCGGGGCGCTCGCCTTCGGCATCGGCACGAGCGAGGTCGAGCACGTGCTCGCCACGCAGACCCTCCCGCTCCAGCCGTTCAAGACGATGGCGATCACCGTCAACGGGCAGCTGCCCATCGGCGCGACGGCGAAGGACATCATCCTCGCGGTCATCGCGAGGATCGGCACCGGCGGTGGCCAGGGCTACGTCCTGGAGTACCGGGGCGAGGCGATCCGCGGCCTGTCGATGGAGGGCCGCATGACGATCTGCAACATGTCGATCGAGGCCGGTGCGCGCGCCGGCATGATCGCGCCGGACGAGACGACGTTCGCCTACCTCAGGGGCCGTCCGCACGCGCCCGAGGGTGCCGACTGGGACGCGGCCGTCGAGTACTGGCGCACGCTGCGCACCGACGACGACGCCGTCTTCGACGCCGAGGTCGTCATCGAGGCCGCCGAGCTCGAGCCCTTCGTCACGTGGGGCACGAACCCCGGCCAGGGGCTGCCGCTGTCCGGCAACGTGCCGGTCCCCGAGGAGATCGCCGACGCCAACGAGCGCGTCGCCGCCGAGCGGGCCATCGAGTACATGGGGCTCACCCCGGGCCAGCCGCTGCGCTCCATCGCGGTCGACACGGTCTTCATCGGCTCGTGCACCAACGGGCGCATCGAGGACCTCCGGGCCGCGGCGAAGCTGCTCAAGGGCCGGACGAAGGCGGACGGCGTGCGCGTCCTCGTCGTGCCGTCCTCGGCGCGCGTGCGGCTGCAGGCCGAGGCCGAGGGCCTCGACCGGATCTTCCTCGACTTCGGTGCCGAGTGGCGCAACGCGGGCTGCTCGATGTGCCTGGGCATGAACCCCGACCAGCTCGCACCGGGGGAGCGCTCGGCCTCGACGTCGAACCGCAACTTCGAGGGCCGGCAGGGCAAGGGCGGGCGCACGCACCTCGTGTCCCCGCTCGTCGCCGCCGCGACCGCGATCCGTGGCACCCTCTCGTCCGTCGCCGACCTCGGCGCCGACGTGCCCGTGCCCGACGGCAGCCCGCTCGAGCCCGACGCCGCGCTGCAGACCGTCTGACGCCCCGAGACCCCCACAGGCAGGCCATCATGGAGAAGTTCACCCAGCACACCGGGGTCGGCGTCCCGCTGCGGCGCAGCAACGTCGACACCGACCAGATCATCCCCGCCGTCTACCTCAAGCGGGTGACGCGCACGGGCTTCGAGGACGCGCTCTTCGCCGCCTGGCGCGGGGACCCGTCGTTCGTCCTCAACCAGGACGCGTACCGCAGCGGCTCGGTGCTCGTCGCCGGACCGGACTTCGGTACCGGCTCCTCGCGTGAGCACGCCGTGTGGGCGCTCAAGGACTACGGCTTCCGGGTCGTCGTCTCGGCGCGGTTCGCGGACATCTTCCGTGGCAACTCCGGCAAGCAGGGTCTGCTCGCCGCGCAGGTCGCCCAGGAGGACGTCGAGCTGCTGTGGAAGGTCCTCGAGACGCGGCCCGGCACCGAGGTGACCGTCGACCTCGAGTCGCGCACCGTGACCTGCGACGACGTCGTCGTGCCCTTCCAGGTCGACGACTACACGCGCTGGCGCCTCATGGAGGGCCTCGACGACATCGGCCTCACGCTGCAGCACGCGGACGAGATCACGCAGTTCGAGCAGCGGCGCGAGTCGTGGCGGCCGGCGACGCTGCCCGCCAAGCACCTGCCCCCGGTGCCGGTGCGCCCGGCCCGGCCGGTCGTCGCGCTGGACCTCGGGCCCACCCGCGCCGGGGCCTGACCTGCACCACCGTGGTGG
>JAEXEM010000431.1 GCA_023401045.1 Actinomycetes bacterium | reverse complement strand
GGGCGGGGCCGGCACCGGCCCCCCGACCGGCCCCGGCGAGCCGCACCGGGTGCCCGCTCTCGAGCATCGCGAGCGCCACGGACGCCGCGAGCGAGATCGACCACTCGGTCGCGGCGTCCCGCACGGGAAGGTCGAGCAGGACGGTGACCGGTCGCATGCCGGCGCGCTCGTCGGAGCGCACGAGGAGGGTGCCGCGGCGCGCGCTCGAGCGCCAGTGCACGCGGCGCAGGTCGTCGCCCTCGCGGTAGTCGCGCAGGCTGGCGTCGTCGGTCGACGGTGTCCGTGCCCCGAGGGCCACCCGGTCGGGCTCGCCCACGAGGACGTCCGAGGGGGCGGGCAGCGCGACGACCGCCGGCCAGACCGCGACCTGCGACGACGGGCCGAGGGTGGTGCGCGAGAGCGCCACGCCGAACGGGTCGGTCCGCGAGACGACGAGCGGTCCGAGCGCCCATCGGCCGCGCCGCGTCGCGTGCACGACGTACCGGACGGTCACCTCCCCGGGCCGGCGCACGACGCGTGCGCGCAGCGGCTCGCCGCCCGAGAGCTCGACGGCGGCCTGCTCGGAGAAGCGCAGGCCGGCCAGCCTCGTGCGCCCGAGCCGGTCCGTCGCTCGCACCGCGACGCGGACGTCGGCCTGCTCGTCGACGTGGACCGGGTCCGGGCGGACCTCCCGGTGGACGTGGAACCCGCGCCGGTCGTGCAGGACGTCACCCACCCACAGGGCGAGCAGGGCGACCGCCGGCAGGGCGACGAGCACGAGCGCGAGCCGGACGAGGTCGATCGAGCCGAGCCCGATCCCGAGCTGGAGCGCGACCACGCCGACGGCGAGCAGCGCCCACCCGCGCCGTGTCGGGCGCCGCCTCATCAGCTCGCCGCGCGCCGTACCCCGGCGACGGGCCCCGACACGGCCAAGGGTGTGCGGGCGACGATGTCGGCGACGACGTCCTCCGTCGTCCGCCCCGACAGCCGCGACTCGGTGCTGGGCAGCAGCCGGTGCGCGAGGACGGGAACGGCGAGCTCCTGGACGTCGTCGGGCAGGACGTGGTCACGGCCGGACAGCGCGGCGAGCGACTTCGCGGCGCGCAGCAGCTGGATCGCGGCGCGCGGGGAGGCTCCCAGCCGCAGGCCGCTGTCCTCGCGCGAGGCGGTGACGAGGTCGACGACGTACCGCTTGATCCCGGGGGCGGCGTGCAGCCGGCGCGCGACCTCGACGAACCGCAGCACCTGTGCGGCGTCGGTCACGGGTCGCAGGTCGGCGAGCGGGTCGGCGGTCTCCTGGCGCTCGAGCATCTCGAGCTCGGCCTCGACCGACGGGTAGCCGACCGTGAGCCGGGCCATGAAGCGGTCGCGCTGGGCCTCGGGCAGCGGGTAGGTGCCCTCCATCTCCACCGGGTTCTGCGTCGCGACGACGAGGAACGGGCGAGGCAGGGGGTACGAGCGCCCGTCGACGGTCGCCTGCGCCTCCTGCATGCACTCGAGGAGGGCCGACTGCGTCTTGGGCGAGGCGCGGTTGATCTCGTCGCCGATGACGACGTGCGCGAAGACCGGACCGGGCCGGAACTCGAACTCGTGCGTCTGCGGCCGGTAGATGTTGACGCCCGTCAGGTCGCTGGGCAGCAGGTCCGGTGTGAACTGGATGCGGCCGACGTGCGCGTCGATGCTCCGGGCGATCGCCTTCGCCAGCGTCGTCTTGCCGACGCCGGGCACGTCCTCGAGGAGCAGGTGACCCTCGGCGAGCAGCACGGCGAGCGAGACACGGACGAGGTCCGGACGGCCGGTGACGACCGACTCGATGGCGGACCTCAGGCGGGCGGTGACGTCGACGAGCTCGGCGAGCTCGGCGGACGACGGCGGAGACGGCAACGGCATGGACGGGCTCCCTCGGCGACTGGCACGACTGTACGCAGGGTTGGCGCCCGGTGTGACGCGGTTCACCCGAACCGCACCCGTGCGAGGCCGCCTCGCACCTCCTCCACATCCCTCCACGCCCGCGGTCCGGGGGCGCGCCGGGCCCGCCGAGAAGGCCGCCGGGCGTGACGTTTCGCCCCGTGGTGTCACGTTCCGCCCGGTTCCCTGCCACGAGGGGGCTCCGGGCGGGTGAATCGCGACGCGCGGGTCCCTCCACCACGCTCCACCGTCCTGACCTGCGACAACGCGCATCAAATGGGTGAACTTGGGGACTTGACAAGATGCGCGTGGAGGGAAGTGGAGTACCGTGGAGGCACGTGGAGAGACCGGGGGGTGGAGCCCGGTCCCACCGGGAGGGACGGTCCGTGACCGGCTCTCCCGCACGTCGGGGGGCCGCCGGGCACGACGGCCAGAGGGGAGCGAGGTGACCCATGACCAGAGCGGCGCCTTCGGCTCCTCCGTGCCCTTCCTCGGGACGTACACACCTCGCCTCGACGACAAGGGCCGGCTCATCCTCCCGGCGAAGTTCCGGCCGCAGCTCGCGGGGGGGCTCGTCATGACCCGCGGGCAGGAGCGCTGCCTCTTCGTACTCCCCGTGGACGAGTTCCGGCGGATGCACGACCACCTGCGCTCCGCACCGGTGACCAGCAAGCAGGTCCGCGACTACATGCGCGTCTTCCTGTCCGGGGCCAGCGACGAGCTGCCCGACAAGCAGGGGCGCATCTCCATCCCCCCGATGCTGCGGCAGTACGCCGGTCTCGACCGTGACGTCGCCGTCATCGGCACCGGGTCCCGGGTCGAGATCTGGGACCTCGGCGCGTGGGAGACCTACCTGGCCGAGCAGGAGGCCGGGTACGCCGACACGGCCGAGGAGGTCTTCCCCGACGGCCGCTTCTAGGCCGTCCGCACCCCGTCCGCACCACCGCCCGACGAGACCTCCTCCCGTCCTCTCTGACGCACTTCCCCGGCGTCAGAGGGTCGGTGGGGGATCTGGCCGGACGGAGGAGGGACCGCTCGGCCACATGCATGTATCACCAGTCACACGAGTCACATCTGTCACATCTGTCACACCGGCCGACGGGTCGGGCCGAGGTCGTACCGAGCACGAGGAGCGCGCGATGGGAGAGCCGACGGACGTCGGTGCCGCGGGGCGGCACACGCCTGTGCTCCTGCAGCGCTGCCTCGACCTGCTCGCCCCGGCGCTGTCCGAGCCGGGCGCCGTCATGGTCGACGCGACGCTCGGCATGGGCGGGCACACCGAGGGCGTGCTGCGCGCGTTCGAGGGGGTGCGGGTCGTCGGGATCGACCGCGACCCGCAGGCCCTCGCGCTGGCGAGCGAGCGTCTCGCCCCCTTCGGGGACCGGTTCGTCGGCGTGCACGCCGTCTACGACGAGATCGCCGACGTCGTCGCCGACCTCGGGCTGCCGTCCGTCCAGGGCGTCCTCATGGACCTCGGTGTCTCCTCGCTCCAGCTCGACGAGACGGAGCGCGGGTTCGCCTACGCCCAGGACGCGCCGCTCGACATGCGGATGGACCCGACGACCGGCCCCACGGCGGCCGACGTGCTCAACACGTACGACGAGCGCGACATCGCCCGCGTGCTGCGCGAGTACGGCGAGGAGCGGTTCGCCGGCCGCATCGCCCGGCTCGTCGTGCGGCGGCGCGAGCAGCAGCCGCTCACCCGGACCTCCGAGCTCGTCGACATCGTCCGCGCCGGCGTCCCGGCGGCCACCCGCAAGACGGGCGGTCACCCGGCCAAGCGCACGTTCCAGGCGCTGCGCATCGAGGTGAACGGGGAGCTGGCCGCGCTCGAGCGCGCGCTGCCCGCCGCGGTCGAGTCCCTCGCGGTCGGCGGGCGCATCGTCGTCGAGTCGTACCAGTCCCTCGAGGACCGCCTCGTCAAGCGGGCCCTCGCGGCCGGTGCGACGTCGAGCGCCCCGCCGGACCTGCCCGTCGAGCCCGCGACGCACGCGCCCTACCTGCGCCTGCTCACCCGCGGCGCGGAGGAGGCGGACGCCGACGAGGTGGCCCGCAACCCCCGAGCCCAGTCCGTCCGGCTGCGAGCCGCCGAGCGGCTGCGTCCCACCCCCGACCACCTGCGCACCCCGAGGAGAGCCGCATGAGCGCCCTGCCCCAGGC
>JAEXEM010000428.1 GCA_023401045.1 Actinomycetes bacterium | reverse complement strand
CGGCGGGGCCGGGGGCGTCGTCATCGGTCCGGCAGGCCGAGCCCGGCCAGCTCGTCGCTGTACTGCCGCAGGAAGAGGTCCTCGAGCGTCGGGGGGTGGGCGGTGAGGGACCGCACCCCGTGCGCCGCCAGGACGCCGAGCACGGTCGCGAGCGCCGGGCCGTCGACGGCGAGCGTCACACGGTCCCGCTCCCGGTGCAGGTGGTGGACTCCGTCGACGGCGGCGAGCACGCCGAGCGCCGCCGCGGGGTCGGCGAGGCCGGCGACGACGGTCGTGCGGGTGAGCCCGCGCAGCTCGTCGAGGGTGCCGGTGCTCACGGTCCGGCCCTGCCGGATGATCGTCACCCGTGTGGCCAGCGCCTCGACCTCGGCGAGCACGTGGCTCGACAGCAGCACCGTGCGTCCCTGCGCGGCCGCCTCCCGCACGACCTCCTGGAAGACGGCGCCCATGAGGGGGTCGAGCCCGGCCGTCGGCTCGTCGAGGAGGAGCAGCTCGACGTCGGCGGCGAGCGCGGCGACGAGCGCGACCTTCTGCCGGTTGCCCTTGGAGTACGCGCGCACCCGCACCCGCGGGTCGAGCTCGAACCGGTCGACGAGCTCGTCGCGGCGGCGTGGGTCGACGCCGCCGTGCAGCCGGGCGAGCAGGTCGAGCGTCTCGCCCCCCGTGAGCTGCGGCCACAGCGCGACGTCACCGGGCACCGACGCGAGCCTGCGGTGCAGGGCGACCGGCTCGCGCCACGGGTCGGCGCCGAGCAGGCGCACCTCGCCGAGGTCGGCGCGCAGCAGCCCGAGCAGGACGCGGATCGTGGTCGACTTGCCCGCGCCGTTGGGGCCGAGGAAGCCGTGGACCTCGCCGGTGCGGACGGTGAGGTCGAGGCCGTCGAGGGCCCGCCGCCGGCCGAACGTGCGCACGAGGCCGGCCACCTCGATCGCGTCGGTCATGGCTGCTCCCCGGGCCCGTGCCGCGCCTGCGTCCCACGCACGACGCTAGGCACGCCCCGGGGGGCGGGCAAGGCGCGGGGGGTGTCGGTGCCGCCACGTACGGTTCACGTCGTGAGCCAGACGACGACGCGCCGCGCCCGCGGCACCGCCACCGACCGCCCCGGCTTCCGCTGCACGGAGTGCGGGTGGACGGCGACGAAGTGGGTCGGCCGGTGCGGCGAGTGCCAGGAGTGGGGCAGCGTCGTCGAGGACGCCGGGCCGGGCGCGGGCGGCCCGCGGACCGTCGCGGTCGCACCGACGCGCAACCCGGCACGGCCCATCGACGAGATCGACGTCGACGCCGCGACCGCACGTCCCACGGGGGTCGACGAGCTCGACCGTGTGCTCGGCGGCGGCCTCGTGCCCGGGGCGGTCGTGCTGCTCGCGGGCGAGCCGGGCGTCGGCAAGTCGACCCTCCTGCTCGACGTCGCCGCGCGGGCCGCACGCACCGGCCGCAAGGTCCTCTACGTCACCGGCGAGGAGTCCGCCGCGCAGGTGCGGCTGCGCGCCGGGCGCATCCACGCGCTCGACCCGGCGCTGCTGCTCGCCGCCGAGACCGACCTCGGGACGGTGCTCGGGCACGTCGAGACGGTCGATCCCGACCTCCTCGTGCTCGACTCCGTGCAGACGGTCTCCTCGGCCCAGGTCGAGGGCGCCCCCGGCGGGGTCTCCCAGGTGCGCGAGGTGACGAGCGCGCTCATCACCGCCGCCAAGTCCCGCGCACTGCCGGTCGTGCTCGTCGGGCACGTGACGAAGGACGGGTCGGTCGCCGGGCCGCGCACGCTCGAGCACCTCGTCGACGTCGTCTGCCAGTTCGAGGGCGAGCGGCACTCGCGGCTGCGGCTGCTGCGCGCGACGAAGAACCGGTACGGCCCCACCGACGAGGTCGGGTGCTTCGACCTGTCCGAGCAGGGCATCGTCGGGCTGGCCGACCCGTCCGGGCTGTTCACGTCCCGGCTGACGAGCGACGTGCCGGGCACGTGCCTCACCGTCACGCTCGAGGGCCGCCGGCCGCTCGCCGCCGAGGTGCAGGCGCTCGTCGCGCCGAGCGTCGTGCCGAACCCGCGGCGCACGACGAGCGGCGTCGACGGCAGCCGGCTCGCCATGGTCCTCGCGGTGCTGCAGCGACGTCTCGGCGCCCGCCTCGCCGACCAGGACGTCTACGTCTCGACGGTCGGCGGCGCACGCGTCGTCGAGCCGGCCGCGGACCTCGCGCTCGCGCTCGCGGCGGTGAGCGGTCGCGAGAACGTGCCCGTGCACACGGGGCTCGTCGCCGTCGGGGAGGTCGGCCTCGCCGGGGAGATCCGCCCCGTGCCGGGGGTCGGTCGCCGGCTGGCCGAGGCGGCGCGTCTCGGGTGCACCCGGGCGGTCGTCCCGGCGGGGACGCTGAGCGAGGTGGCCGTGCCGGACGGCCTGCGTGTCGTCGAGGCCGCGGACCTCGCCGCCGCCGTGCTCGCCGGCCTGGCGCCCGCGGCGGACGCGTGAGGAATGTCGCTGTCAGCACCTCGGGCCACCGATACGATTCACGGGTGGCGCACCAGCACCTCCCCGACGACCTGCTGAGGTCGACGCTCGCTGCCGTCGCGCCGGGCTCGGAGCTCCGCGACGGGCTCGAGCGCATCCTGCGCGGCCGCACCGGCGCGCTCATCGTCCTCGGCATGGACGAGACCGTCGAGTCCCTGTGCTCCGGCGGGTTCGTGCTCGACGTCGAGTTCTCCGCCACCCGGCTGCGCGAGCTGGCGAAGATGGACGGCGCCGTCGTCATCGACCCCGTCCGTGACCGCATCGTGCGCGCCGCCGTGCAGCTCCTGCCCGACCCGTCGATCCAGACGAGCGAGTCCGGCACCCGGCACCGCACCGCGGAGCGCGTCGCCAAGCAGACCGGCCTGCCCGTCATCTCCGTGTCCGCGTCCATGCGGATCGTCGCGCTCTACGTCGGCGACCAGCGCCACGTCCTCGAGGACTCGACGACGATCCTCTCGCGTGCCAACCAGGCCCTCGCCACGCTCGAGCGCTACAAGGCCCGCCTCGACGAGGTGAGCGGCACCCTCTCCGCGCTGGAGATCGAGGACCTCGTCACCGTCCGCGACGTGTCCGCGGTCGTCCAGCGGCTCGAGATGGTCCGTCGGATCTCCGACGAGATCGCCGGCTACGTCGTCGAGCTCGGCAGCGACGGGCGTCTGCTCACCCTCCAGCTCGACGAGCTCGTCGGCGGCGTCAGCACCGAGCGCGAGCTCGTCATCCGCGACTACGTCGACACCTCACGGCGCTCCCTCGAGACCGTGCCCGACGCCCTGGCCGAGCTCGACTCCACCGAGCTGCTCGACATCTCGCACATCGCCCGCGTCCTCGGGCTGCCGGGCGGCGACGCCCTCGACGCCGCCGTCGGCCCGCGCGGCCACCGCCTGCTGTCGAAGGTCCCGCGGCTGCCGGGGCCGGTCGTCGAGCGTCTCGTCGCGCACTTCGGCGGGCTCCAGAAGCTCCTCGCGGCGACCGTCGAGGACCTCATGACGGTCGACGGTGTCGGCGAGCAGCGCGCGCGGTCCGTCCGGGAGGGCCTGTCGCGTCTCGCGGAGTCGAGCATCCTCGAGCGGTACGTCTGACCCGAGGCGTCCCGGCGGGCACGGCCTGCCCGCTCGCCGGCGACCGTGCTCGGCGTACCGGGCGTACGCGGTCCGGGGCGGGGGCGCCGGGGAGGACGGCTCAGCCGAGACCGAAGACGGCGGCGGCGGACGTCGTCCCCGCGAGCCCGACCGTCACCGAGTAGGTGCCCGCACCCGGCTCCGGCAGCCCGCCCGGGCAGCCCTCGGCGGACCGCACGCGGGGCCACACGAGCTGCGTGACGTCGGACTGGCCGCCGGCGAGCAGGAGCGTGCGCGGCTCGGCGTCCTCGGGGACGCAGTCGCGGCTCGACCACACCCGGTCGTCACCGGAGGTGACGAGCACCTCGCGGTGCGCGTCGCCGGCGTCGACGAGGCAGGGCTCCGGTCCGGAGTTCGTCACCGAGACCTGGAACGTCGGGTCCGCGCCGGCCGGGAACGCCTCGCCGCCCGGGGCGACGGTGAGCGCGAGCTGGGCCGGCACGCAGTCGGGCACGCCGCCCGCGGCCTCGGCGGTCGTCTCCGGCGAGGGCGAGGCGCTCGCGGCTGACGCCTCCGGCC
>JAEXEM010000421.1 GCA_023401045.1 Actinomycetes bacterium | reverse complement strand
CGCCGGCAGCTCGCCGAGGTCGGTGCTCGCGTCGATGCCGTGCCACAGCCGGACCTCCGCGGGCGTGAGACCGACGAGCCGCACGGCCCACCGCGGGTCGAGCCCGACCTGGACCTCGTCGTCGGCGCGGGGCACGACCCGCAGCCCCGGTCGCAGCACCACCCGTCGCCCCGTCACGCGGTCAGCCTGGCAGCGGCGCCGGCGCCTGCGTCCCGCCGTCCACAGGCCCGGACGCGACGAGGGCACCGTCCGTGCGGACGGTGCCCTCGTGAGAGGCCGCTGTCGAGCGGCCGGCGTGCTTCCGGTCTCAGGCCTTGCCGAGGATCCGGTTGAGCTTGGTGCTGCAGACGGGGCAGACGGCCTTGGCCATCCGGCGCCCGGACTCGCTGACGACGACCTCGCCCTCGGTCTCCCGCTTCTCCTTGCACTTCACGCAGTAGAACTCGCCAGCCCAGGTGTCGGCCATGTGGTCCCTCCTCGTACTCCTCACCGGGCGGTGGCATCGCGCCCGGGGCAGGGACCTGAACGGCCGCCGTGCGGTCACACAGTAGTGGGAGAGGACGCGCGTCCAGGTGCGGGTGGCGTGCGACGCACCGCCGGACCGGGTGAACCCGGCCCCGCTTCGCCCGCGAACGGGGGACGCGCACGCTAGCGTGCGAGGGTGCCGACCACGGGCAGGGGGACGTCGCGCGACCGCGGGCGCCCGCAGGACGACGGCGTCGTCGCGCCCTCGGACGGTGACGTCGAGACCGTCGTCGAGGTGCGGCGCTCGCGGCGCCGGGCACGGACCGTCAGCGCGTGGCGCGAGGACGGACGCACGGTCGTGGCCATCCCGGCGCGCTTCACGCGTGCCCAGGAGCGCGAGTGGGTGGGACGCATGCTCGACCGTCTGGCCGCCCAGGAGCGGCGGCGCCGGCCCTCGGACACCCAGCTCGCGACACGCGCGAGCGAGCTGTCGCGCCGGTACCTCGGTGGCCGCGCGGTGCCGACGAGCGTGCGCTGGTCGTCGAACCAGGGCCGCCGGTGGGGCTCGTGCACACCGTCGGACGGGACCATCCGCATCTCCGACCGGGTGCGCGGGATGCCGCGCTGGGTGCTCGACTACGTGCTGCTGCACGAGCTCGCCCACCTCGTCGAGCCGGGGCACTCGGGGGCGTTCTGGTCGCTGCTCACGACGTACCCGCACACGCAGCGGGCGCGCGGCTTCCTCGAGGGGTACGCCTTCACGCGCGACGCGACGGGCGGTGACGGCGCGCCGCCGCCGGACGAGCCGACCGAGCGCTACGACGACGACGTCGAGGCCGTCGGCGCCGCGGAGGACTGAGTCCTCGCAGGACCGGGTCCGCGGACGGAGTCGTCCGCGGAGGTCGGCGTCCGGGGAGGCTGTGCCCGGCGTCCGTGCCGGGGCGGTGTCAGTCGGTCGGGCCGTCCTCCGGCGAGTGCTCCTCCGGGGGGCCGTCGGCGTCATCGAGGATCTGCGCGAGCGCACGGTCGAGGTCCGCCGACTCGTCGACGGCGGCACGGCGCCGCTCGTCGTACCCGGACGGGTCGTCGAGGTCCTGCGCGGTCGGCACGAGGTCCGGGTGGGCCCAGATCTCGTCGCGGCCGTCGACGCCGTGCGTCGCGGTGAGGTGCGCCCACAGCGTCGCCGCGTCCCGCAGCCGGCGCGGGCGCAGCTCGAGCCCGACGAGGTTGGCGAACGTCTGCTCGGCCGGCCCGCCCGCGGCGCGGCGGCGGCGGACCATCTCACGCAGCGCGACGGCGCGCGGCAGGTGCGGTGCGGCCGCGGTCGTCGCCACCTCGTCGACCCAGCCCTCGACGAGCGCGAGCGCGGTCTCGAGGCGCGCGAGCGCGGCCTGCTGCGCGGGCGTCGTCTGCGGCTCGAACACCCCGCCGGACAGCGCCTCCTGGAGGGCCGCCGGGTCGGACGGGTCGATGGAGGACACGGCGTCCTCGAGCTGCTCGACGTCGATGGTGATGCCGCGGGCGTACTCCGCGACCGCGTCGAACAGGTGCGCGCGCAGCCACGGGACGTGCGCGAACAGCCGGCTCGCGGCCGCCTCCCGCAGCGCGAGGTAGAGCCGCACCTCGTCGGCGGGCACGTCGAGGCCCTCGGCGAAGGCGTCGACGTTGCTCGCGACGAGCGCCGGTGCCGGCCGGTCGAGCAGCGGCAGGCCGATGTCCGTCGTGCCGAAGACCTCGCGGGCGAGCGTGCCGGCGGCCTGACCGACCTGCAGCCCGAAGACCGCCGAGCCGAGTCCGCGCAGGAGCTGGGCGGGGTCGCCGAACGGCGTGCCCGGCGGCAGCGCGGACCCGAGGTCCTCGGTGGCGGCGCCGAGCGCCTTCGCCAGGGCGGCCGAGAGCGACTCCGCGACCGGACCGGTGAGGCGCTGCCACGTCGGCAGGGTGGCCTCCACCCACTCCGCCCGGCTCCACGCCTGCGTCCGGCCGCCGGCCGGGGGCAGCACCGTCGCGGCGTCGAGCCACAGCTCGGCGACGGACAGCGCGTCGCGCACCTGGGCGACCCGCACCGGGGAGAGCGAGGGGTCACCGCCGAGGGCGGCCTGCTGGCGGGCGAGGTCGTGGGCCATCTGCCAGTTGACGGGCTGGTCCGCCGAGCTCGCCATGAGGCGCTGCACCTGGGCGATCGCCTGCTGGAGCATCGCGGGGTCCGTCGGCAGGCCGGAGGACGCCGCCATGGCCGCGGGGTCGATGCCCCGCTCGCGCAGCTCACGGATCGCGTCGTCGGCGGCGGGGCCGAGCATGGCCCGCAGCATCTGCTCCCACTGCTGCTCGCCGGGCCGGTCCGGGCTGCCGTCGGACGGGAGGTCGGGGCTCATGGTGTCCTCCTGTCGGAGCCGGTGACGTCCCACGGTAACCGCGCCCGCGCACCGGGCGCTGCGCAGGTTCGCTCACGGCGGACCGCCGCGCGCGAGGAGTGCCGGGCGGGTGGGGGATGATCGTGGACGTGCCCGACCACGACCGCACCGCCGACGAGCGCCTGCCCCTCGACGCACCGGACGCCGGGCACCCCGACGGGCCCGCCGCGCCCGGGTCCACCCCGGGGACGTCCGCCCACGGCGACGCCGCCCACGAGACGCCCCCCGACGCGACCACGTCCGAGCACGCGACCCCTGGGCCTGCCGGACCCGAGGGCGTCGCCCTCGAGGACGCCGGCCGTCCGACGCCGCGCGCGCTGCTGCTGTCGATCGGGTCGCTCGTCACGGCCGTGCTCTTCGCCGTCCTCGTCATCACCCCCGCGCCGTACGCCGTCAACACCCCGGGTCCCACCCGCGACGTGCTCGGCGAGGTCGACGGTGAGCCGCTCGTCCGGGTGAGCGGTGCCGAGACGTACCCGTCCTCGGGCGAGCTGCGCCTCACGACGATCTCCGGGTCCGGCGGACCCGGCTACCCCGCGTACCTGCTCGACGTGCTCGGCGGGTGGGTGTCGCGGCACTCCGTCGTGCGGCCCGTCGAGCAGGTGTACCCCGAGGACGTCACGCGCGAGGAGCTCGACGAGTCGAACGCGGGGGCGATGGTGTCCTCGCAGGAGAACGCGACGGTCGCCGCGCTCACCGAGCTCGGCTACGAGGTGCCGGCGACGCTCGTCGTGGCCGGCACCGTGGAGGGGTCGGACGCGGAGGGGCGCCTCGAGGAGGGTGACGTCGTCACGGCGATGGACGGCGAGGCGCTCCCCGACTACCAGACCCTCGTCTCCCGGCTGGACGACGTCGAGCCCGGGAGCACGGTGACGCTCACCGTCACGCGTCACGGCGCCACGGTCGAGGTGCCGGTCGTCACGCGCGAGCGTGAGGGCGGCGGCGCGCAGATCGGCGTGTACGTCGACCCGTCCTTCGACATGCCCGTCGACGTCGACATCACGGTCGAGGGCATCGGGGGTCCGAGCGCGGGCATGATGTTCGCGCTCGGCATCGTCGACCTCCTCACGCCCGAGGACGAGGCGGACGGCGAGATCGTCGCCGGCACCGGGACGATCGACGTCACGGGCGAGGTCGGCACCATCGGCGGCATCCGGCAGAAGCTCGCGGGCGCCGCCCGCGACGGCGCCCGGTGGTTCCTCGCGCCGGAGGGCAACTGCGACGAGGTCGTCGGCTACGAGCCCGACGGGCTGCGGGTCGTGCCGGTCGGCACCCTGTCGGACGCGCGCGCCGCGCTCGTGGCGATCGGCGCCGGCGAGGGCGATGACCTGCCGACCTGCCCCGCGTCCTGACCGTCGCGCCACGCGGCGTGCGGCCTCACGCGAGCGTCGCGCGCACCGCCTCGACGAGTCCCGGCACGAGATCCGCACCCTGACCGACCGCGTCGTCGCTGTCGTGCGCACGGGTGCGCACGGCGCACCACGAGGGGCCGTCCCGCAGCACCCCGACAGCGATCCGGACGTCCTCGCGCCCGGGGTGCGCGAGGAGCGCCGCCACCGCGGCGTCGGGATCGGCCGGCAGGTCCTCCTCGGCCCCCGGGGGCAGGACGACGCGCTCGACCGTGACGGCCGCGCCGTGCACCGTCGGCGGCCACGTGAGCCCGCCGAGGAGCTGCTCGAGGTCGTCGGCGTGGGGGAGGCCCTCCTGCTCGATCGACGTGAGGTGCTGGTCGTCCGCCCGCGCGGCGGCGAGCACCTCGGGCGCGAGCTGCTCGGCGAGCGCGGGCTCGGCCTCGAGCGCTGCCTGCGTGCGGACGAGCGCGAAGACCCGCACGGGCGCGTCCCAGCCCGCGGCGGCGACGTGGTGCTCGATCTCGCGGACCGCGTCGGCGAGGGCGTGGCCCGCGCGGGCGTCCGGGGTGGGCTCGGAGGCGGGTGTCGGCGTGCTCACGCCCGCCATCGTCTCATCCGGGTGTGGGAACCTGGGGCACGGGCGGGCCGTTCCCCAGCGTGGGTGCTCCTGCGCCCGTGACGAGACCGACCGACGACGAGGACCGCAACGCCGTGACCTTCGCCTCCCCACCCCGCCCCGGACCCCGCGCCGCGCGCCGACGCGGTCCGCTGGTGCCGACGCTCATCACGCTCGCCGTGCTCGTCGTCCTCCTGCTCGTGCTCGCGCAGGTCTGGACGGAGGTGCTGTGGTTCTCCCAGCTCGGCTTCGTCGAGGTGCTGCGCACCGAGTGGCTGACGCGTGCCCTGCTCTTCGTCCTCGGCTTCCTCGTCATGGCGGCCGGCGTCGGGTTCTCGCTCAGCTACGCCTACCGCGCCCGGCCGGTGTACGCGCCGTCGACGCAGGAGCAGGCGAACCTCGACCAGTACCGCGAGGCCATCGAGCCGCTGCGCCGGCTCGTGCTCGTCGTCGGGCCCGTCGTGCTCGGGCTCTTCGCGGGCGGCGCGGCCTCCCAGCAGTGGAGCACCGTCCAGCTGTGGCTCAACGGCGGCGAGGTCGGTGAGGTCGACCCGCAGTGGGGCGTCGACCTCGGCTTCTACCTCTTCACGCTGCCCGGCCTGCGCTTCGTCGTGTCGTTCCTCATGGCGGTCGTCGTGCTGTCGACGGTCGCGGCGGTCGCGACGCACTACCTCTACGGCGGCCTGCGGATCGGCGGCGGGGCCGGTGCCCCGCGCACGACGCGTGCCGCACGCGTCCACCTGTCGGTGCTCGGCGCGCTCGTGCTCCTCCTCGTCGCGGCGAACTACTGGCTCGACCGCTACTCGATCCTCACGAAGCAGCAGTCCGGCGAGCAGCGCTGGCAGGGTGCGGGCTTCACCGACGTCCACGCCGTCATCCCGTCGAAGGCGATCCTCGCCGTCGCCGCGGTCGTCGTCGCGGGCGCCTTCATCGCCACGGCCTTCACGGGCAACTGGCGGCTGCCGGCCATCGGTGTCGGTCTCATGGTCGTCGCGGCCGTCGTCGTCGGTGGTGTGTACCCGGCAGTCGTCCAGCGCTTCCAGGTGCAGCCCAACCAGCAGGACGCCGAGGCGGAGTTCATCCAGCGCAACATCGACGC
Source organism: Actinomycetes bacterium (assembly GCA_023401045.1). Lineage (GTDB taxonomy): Bacteria > Actinomycetota > Actinomycetes > Actinomycetales > Cellulomonadaceae > Cellulomonas. The sequence goes on along the minus strand of JAEXEM010000421.1, from coordinate 2,073 downwards.
GACGCTCGCCGCGTACGACCTCGAGGACGTCGAGACGAGCGAGTACGACGCGAAGGTCACGGCGGAGCCGGGCGCGCTGCGCGCCGACGCCGAGACCACCGCGTCGATCCGTCTGCTCGACCCGAACATCGTCTCGCCGTCGTTCAAGCAGCTCCAGCAGATCCGAGGGTTCTACACGTTCCCCGACTCGCTGTCCGTCGACCGCTACGACATCGACGGCGAGAGCCGCGACACCGTCATCGCCGTGCGCGAGCTCAACCTCAACGGGCTGAGCCAGCAGCAGCGCAACTGGACGAACGACACGACGGTCTACACCCACGGCTTCGGTGTCGTCGCCGCCTACGGCAACACCCGCGGGCCGCGCGGCGCACCGGCGTTCTGGGAGGGCGGCATCCCGTCCACCGGCCAGATGGGCGAGTACGAGCCGCGCATCTACTTCGGCCAGGACTCGCCGGAGTACTCGATCGTCGGGGCCGCCGAGAGCAGCAACGGCTGGGAGTTCGACTACCCGGACGACGAGTCCGGCTCGGTGCCCTACCGGTTCCCGACGCAGGACGTCTCGGCCGGCCCCGAGGTCGGCAACCTGTGGAACAAGGCGCTCTACGCGCTGAAGTTCGGTGACGAGCAGATCCTCTTCTCCGAGCGCGTCAACGAGCACTCGCAGATCCTCTACGACCGGGCCCCGCGCGAGCGGGTCGCCAAGGTGGCTCCCTTCCTCGACCTCGACGGGCGCGTCTACCCCGCGGTCGTCGACGGCCGGGTCAAGTGGATCGTCGACGGGTACACGACGTCGGACCAGTACCCGTACGCGGCGCTGCGCTCCCTCGAGGACACGACGACCGACACCATCACCGAGCGCAGCGCGACCGTCCAGGCGCTGCTGCCCAAGCAGGTGAACTACATCCGCAACTCCGTCAAGGCGACGGTGGACGCGTACGACGGGTCCGTCGACCTCTACGCGTGGGACGCCGAGGACCCGGTGCTCGAGGCGTGGACGAAGGTCTTCCCGACGACGCTCAAGCCGATGTCGGAGATCTCCGGCGACCTCATGAGCCACCTGCGGTACCCCGAGGACCTCTTCAAGGTGCAGCGTGCGCTGCTGGGGCAGTACCACGTGACGAACGCGGCGGAGTTCTTCTCCGGGAACGACTTCTGGCAGAACCCGGCGGACCCCACGGCCGCGAGCTCGGACGTCGCGCAGCCGCCGTACTACCTCACCCTGCAGATGCCGGGCGAGGAGCAGGCGCGGTTCTCCCTCATGTCGACCTTCATCCCCGGCGGTGGCAGCGCCCGCGAGGTCCTCACCGGGTACCTCGCGGTCGACGCCGAAGCCGGCAACACGCCGGGTGAGGTGGCGGAGGGGTACGGCAAGATGCGCCTGCTCGAGCTGCCTCGCGACTCGACGGTGCCCGGACCCGGCCAGGCGGCGGCGAACTTCACCGCCGACCCGGAGGTCTCCGAGCAGCTCAACATCCTCGCCCGCGGTGACTCGACCGTCCGGCGCGGCAACCTGCTGACGCTGCCCGTCGGCGGTGGTCTGCTCTACGTCCAGCCGGTCTACGTGCAGGCGGCGTCGGGGACGACGTACCCGCTGCTCCAGCGCGTGCTCGTCGCGTTCGGCAACGAGATCGGCTACGCGGAGACCCTCGACGAGGCCCTCGACCAGGTGTTCGGCGGCGACTCGGGTGCCGACGCGGGGGACGTCGGCGCCGAGCCGGTACCGTCGCCCGGCCTCGACACCCCTGGCGGCGACGCGGGCTCCGAGCCCGTGCCGAACGACGCCGGGCCCGCCCCGACGCCGTCGTCCCCGTCCCCGTCCGCCCCGGCGGGCGACGCCCGGACGGCTCTCGACGAGGCGCTGCAGCGTGCCCAGCAGGCGATCCTCGACGGGCAGCAGGCCCTCGCGGACAACGACTTCGCCAGGTACGGCGAGGCGCAGACGCGCCTCGACGCGGCGATCCGTGACGCCATCGAGGCGGAGGGTCGTCTCGGCGACGGGTGAGCCGACGCAGGCTCAGCCCTGACGCAGGTCGAGTCGTGGGGGCCCCCCCCCCCCCCCCCGCCCCGGGGGCG
>JAEXEM010000419.1 GCA_023401045.1 Actinomycetes bacterium | reverse complement strand
CCTTCGGGGTCGCCAACCTCGCGGTCGCGCGCGGCAGCGCGACGAGCGTGCCGACGACCCTCACGGTCGGGGCGGTCGTCACGCTCGCGCTCTACGTCGTCGCCGCGCTCGTGCGGCGCCCGCCGCTCACGCTCACGTGGCGCTCCGGGGCGGGGATCGTCGCGATCGGCGTCATCGGCCTGCTCGCCAACGTGTGCTTCGCGCTCGCCTCCCGCTCGGGGGCGCTGTCCCTCGTCGCGGTGCTCGCGTCGCTCTACCCGGTGGTGACCGTCGCGCTCGGCAGGTGGGTGCTGGCCGAGCGGCTGCAGCGGGTGCAGGTCGTGGGCGTGGCGGCGGTGCTCGCGGGCGTGGCGGTGGTCGCCGCGGCGTCCTGAGCGTGTCGGTCGCGGACGTTACCCTGACGGCGTGACGCTCCCCGACCCGACCGTCGAACCGACCGTCGACGGCGAGGTGACGCCCGGCGTCCTCGTGTCCTTCGAGGGCGGTGACGGCGTGGGCAAGTCGACGCAGGTCGCGCTGCTGGGCCACCACCTCGCGACGCTCGGCCGTGAGGTCGTCGTCACGCGCGAGCCCGGCGGCACACCGCTCGGCCTCGAGCTGCGGCGCGCGATCCTCCACGGCGAGGACCTCGACCCGCGCACCGAGGCGCTGCTCTACGCCGCGGACCGGGCGCACCACGTCGCCTCCCTCGTGCGGCCGGCGCTCGAGCGCGGTGCGGTCGTCCTCACCGACCGCTACCTCGACTCCTCCGTGGCCTACCAGGGCAGCGGCCGCGGGCTCGGCGCGGACGAGGTCGAGCGGCTCTCGCTGTGGGCGGTGCGCGGTCTGCTGCCGCACCTCACGGTGCTGCTCGACCTCGACCCCGCCGTCGGGCTCGCACGTCTCACGGGGGACCCGGACCGGCTGGAGTCCGCCGGGGACGAGTTCCACCGGGCCACGCGCGAGGCCTTCCTCGCGCGGGCCGCCGCCGACCCCGGCCGCTGGCTCGTCGTCGACGCGTCCCTGCCCCCCGAGGAGGTGGCCGCGCTCGTGCGCGCGCGGCTCGCCCCGCTGCTCGGGGCGGTCGGCGCGGCGTGAGCGTCTGGGACGAGCTCGTCGGGCAGGAGCCCGCCGTCGAGGTGCTGCGCCGGGCCGTCACCGACCCGTCGGCGATGACGCACGCGTGGCTGCTCACCGGCCCTCCCGGGTCCGGGCGCTCGAACGCGGCCCGGGCCTTCGCGGCGGCGCTGCAGTGCGCGCGGGGCGGGTGCGGCACGTGCCACGAGTGCTCGACCGTGCTCTCCGGTGCGCACCCGGACGTCACGCTCGTCGCGACCGAGGGCGTCTTCATCCGCGTCGACGTCACCCGCCCGCTCGTCGAGCTCGCCCAGCGCAGCCCGTCGCAGGGCCGCTGGCGGGTCATCGTCGTCGAGGACGCCGACCGGCTCAACGACCAGAGCGCGAACGTCCTGCTCAAGGCCGTCGAGGAGCCGCCCGAGCGGACCGTCTGGCTGCTGTGCGCCCCGAGCCCCGAGGACGTCATCGTGACGATCCGCTCGCGCAGCCGCTCGGTGGCGTTGCGCGTGCCCCCGGTGGACGCGGTCGCCGAGCTGCTCGTGCGGCGCGACGGTGCCGACCCGCAGGTCGCCCGGGTCGCGGCACGTGCGGCGCAGAGCCACATCGGCATCGCGCGCCGGCTCGCGCGGGACGCGACCGCGCGGGAACGACGCGCCCAGGTGCTCTCGCTGGCGACCCGCGTGCGGGGTGTCGGGGACGCGGTGCTCGCCGCCGCCGAGCTCGTCGAGACGGCCCAGGCCGACGCGAAGGCTGCGACCGAGGAGCGCGACGCCGCCGAGCGCAACGAGCTGCTCCGTGGCCTCGGCGCCGAGGGCGCCGCGACCCTGCCGCCGGCGCTGCGGGCGCAGGTGCGCCAGCTCGAGGAGGAGCAGAAGCGACGCGCCACCCGCGCGCAGCGCGACGTGCTCGACCGGGCGATGGTCGACCTGCTCTCCCTCTACCGCGACGTGCTCGTCGTCCAGCTCGGCGCCGAGGTCGAGCTCGTCAACGTCGAGCAGGAGGATGCGGTGCGCCGGCTGGCCGCCGGCACGACGCCGGAGCAGACGCTGCGGCGGATGGACGCCGTCGCGCAGGCCCGCACCCGCCTCGCCGGGAACGTCGCGCCGCTGCTCGCGGTCGAGGCGATGGCGATCGCCCTGCGGCCGCAGGGGTGACGTCGCGCCGGACGCCGTCCGGGCCGCTCGGCAGCGGCGGCTACGGTAGACGCATGCCGACGCGACAGACCCTGCGCCGGTGGGCGGTCCCGGTCCTCCTCACGCTCGGGCTCACCGGCTGCGTCGCCCCCAAGCACCAGGCCACCGCCCCGACCGCGCAGGCATCCTCGACCGCCGAGCCGGAGCTCGCCCGGTACTACGACCAGGTGCTCGAGTGGACGACGTGCGGCGACGAGCAGTGCGCCGAGGCGACCGTGCCCCTCGACTGGGCCGAGCCGGCGGGCGACACCGTGACGATCGCGCTGCGCCGCGTGCCGGCCCGTGACGGCGACCCCGTCGGCTCGCTGCTCGTCAACCCCGGCGGCCCGGGTCACTCCGCGATCGACTCGATGGGCTACTTCCGCCAGGTCGTCTCCGGGGACGTCCTCGACGCGTACGACCTCGTCGCCTTCGACCCGCGGGGCGTCCAGCACTCGACGCCCGTCACGTGCCTCGACGGCCCCGAGCTCGACGCGCTGACCGCCTGGGTGCCGGACTGGTCGACCGACGAGGGCATCGCGCAGGCCGCGGAGCGCAACGGTGAGCTCGGCGAGGCGTGCCTCGAGCGCACCGGTGACCTCCTCGCGCACGTCGACACGGCGAGCGCCGCCCGCGACATGGACGTGCTGCGCGCCGCGCTCGGCGACGACGCCCTCACGTACCTCGGCTACTCCTACGGCACCGAGCTCGGCGCGACGTACGCCGCGCTCTTCCCCGAGCGGGTGGGCCGGCTCGTCCTCGACGGCGCCGTCGACCCGACGCTCGACTCCGGGCAGGTCGCAGCGGGGCAGGCCGCCGGCTTCGAGGGTGCGCTGCGTGCCTACGTCGCCGACTGCCAGGCCGGGGCCTCGTGCCCGCTCACCGGTGACGTCGACGCCGGTATGGCGCAGGTCGCCCAGCTGTTCGACCGCATCCGGGCGAACCCCCTGCCCTCGGCGGACGGGCGCGAGGTGACGGTGTCCCTGGCGTTCAGCGGTGTCGCGGCCCCGCTGTACACGCAGGCGAGCTGGCCGTTGCTCACCCGTGCGCTGCGCGACGCGATCACCCAGCGCGACGGGACCGTGCTCCTCCAGCTCGCCGACAGCTACTACGGGCGCGAGCCGGACGGCACGTACTCGTCGAACCAGAACGAGGCGTTCGCCGCCATCATGTGCCTCTCGGACCGCCCGTCCGCCGACCCGGACGACATGCGCGCCGACGCCGCGCAGATCGAGGCGGTCGCACCGACCGTCGGGGAGTTCTTCGCGTACGGCGGTGCGTCGTGCTCGCAGTGGCCGGTGCCGGCCGTCGGGTCGCTCGACTCCTACGCCGCGGAGGGTGCCGCGCCGATCCTCGTCATCGGCACGACGAACGACCCCGCGACCCCGTACGCCTGGTCCGAGAGCCTCGCGGACCTGCTGTCGTCCGGCGTCCTGCTCACCTACGAGGGTGAGGGGCACACCGCGTACGGGCGCTCCAACGGCTGCGTCACGGACGCCGTCGACGCCTACCTGCTCACCGGGGAGGCGCCCGCCGACGGCACCCGCTGCTGACTTTGGTGCTGCGGGCACCCGCCGGGTACAGTGGGCGCGCTCGTTGATCGGCCGTGCCGGTCCAACGACGCCGCCTTAGCTCAGTCGGCAGAGCGTCTCACTCGTAATGAGAAGGTCAAGGGTTCGATTCCCTTAGGCGGCTCAGGATCGCAGCCCCTCGTCTCCGGACGGGGGGCTGTCGTCGTCCCGGGGTGACGGTGCCGGGCGGCCGGGAGCCGGTGAGGGAGGACCGCCGGCGCACCACGGACCTCGGTCCCTCGTGGCGTCCTCACGCCGCCCCTAGCCTGCGATGACGAGCCCCGTCCGGGGCCGGACGTCATCGGCAAGGAGGCCGACATGCGTGTGCGTCCCTACCACTCCGCCCGCAGCACCGCGGCGCACGTGTACCACGAGGATGACGACTGCCCCGCGGGCAAGCAGCTCGCCTGGTTCGACAAGGTCGACGGCACCGAGGGGTGCGAGCCGTGCGAGGTGTGCGCGCCGACCGCCGCGTGCCCCGAGCACCCGGTGGCCACCGCAGCCCCGTGAGATCACGGCGCGAGGGCGTCGGTGGCGCGCCGCCCGGGACGGGGCGCCCCACCGACCGCTAGCGTGACCTGCATGGACAGTCGGACCAGGGTGGGCCAGGTGGCCGTCGGCGTGCTCGTCGTGCTTGTGGGCGTCGTGCTCCTGCTCGACCGCACCGGTCTCGTCGAGATCGACCTCGGCACGTTGCTGAGCACCCTGTGGCCGCTCGCGATCGTCCTGGTCGGCGTCGTCTCCCTGGCCCTCGTGCCGCGCGCGTGGTTCGGGCCGGCGGTCATCACGGCCGTCGGTGTCGTCCTCCTGCTCGACCGCCTCGACGTCGTGCGCGTGAGCGTGTGGGAGTACCTGTGGCCGCTCGCCGTCATCCTCGCGGGCCTCGGCATCACGTTCGGCGCCGGTGCCCGCAGCGAGGACCAGGACCGCATCACCGCGTTCGCGTTCTGGTGGGGCTCGGAGCGGCGGTCGCGGTCCCCGCGGTTCCGGTCCGCGAGCCTCACCGCGATCATGGGCGGCGTCGAGCTCGACCTGCGCGACGCGGACATCGAGGACCGTGCCCGCATCGAGGTCTTCGCGTTCTGGGGCGGCGTCGACATCAAGGTGCCGCGCACGTGGCACGTCCGTGTCACCGGTCTGCCGGTGCTCGGCGGCTGGGAGGACAAGACCGAGGTGCCCGCGGTGCCCGGCCCCGTCCTCGAGGTGCGTCTCGTCACCGTCATGGGCGGTGCCGAGGTGCGTCACGGCAAGCAGCCGAAGCCGGTCGCCGGCGCCGCGTCCTGAACCCGGCGCGCCGCCGGTCGAGCGGGGGAGGGGCCGCCGCGCGTCGTGGCTGAGGGGGCCGGGCCTACCGGTCAGCGGGTCAGAGCACGGGGGCGCACTGCCCGACGACCTCCGGCCCGCCGACCTCGCGGC
>JAEXEM010000336.1 GCA_023401045.1 Actinomycetes bacterium | reverse complement strand
GAGGAGCCCGTCGTCGTGTGGCCCTCGCGCGAGCGTCCGTTCGAGCCCGACGACACCCAGCCGCTGCGGCTGCGCGGCGCCGACGAGACGCACGACCTCGACCTGCCGGCGGAGGAGCGCGACGACGCGCGGCGCCTGCCGCCGACGCTCGGCGAGGCGCAGGAGGACGGCACGTCCGTCGAGGCCGAGGCGATCGCGGGGGAGGAGGCGCTGCGGCTCGACGAGGAGGACGCCCTCGAACGGGCGTGGGACGTGTCGGAGCCCACGGCGCGGTTCGTCGACCTCTCGGCGCCCGTCGGCCCGGTGCCCGTCGAGGAGCCGGACCCCGCCGTCCCGGACCGTGACGACGACGACCCGGACCCGCGTCCCCGCACCTAGGATCGACGCATGTCCCGCATCCTCTCGGCCGTCGCGTGGCCCTACGCGAACGGCCCGCGCCACATCGGTCACGTCGCCGGCTTCGGCATCCCCTCGGACGTCTTCAGCCGGTACATGCGCATGGCGGGGCACGACGTGCTCATGGTCTCGGGCACCGACGAGCACGGCACGCCGATCCTCGTCCAGGCCGACAAGGAGGGGGTGAGCGCGCAGGAGCTCGCGGACCGGTACAACCGCGTCATCGTCGAGGACCTCACGCAGCTCGGCCTCTCCTACGACCTGTTCACCCGGACGACGACGCGCAACCACTACGCGGTCGTGCAGGAGATGTTCCGCACCGTCCACACGAACGGCTACATGGTCGAGAAGACGACGATGGGCGCGGTCAGCCCGTCGACCGGCCGCACCCTGCCGGACCGCTACATCGAGGGCACGTGCCCCATCTGCGGGTACGACGGCGCGCGCGGCGACCAGTGCGACAACTGCGGCAACCAGCTCGACGCCATCGAGCTGAAGAACCCGCGCAGCCGTATCAACGGCGAGACGCCGAGGTTCGTCGAGTCGAACCACTTCTTCCTCGACCTGCCGGCGTTCGTCGACGCGCTCGGCGACTGGCTGCGGACCCGCACCGAGTGGCGGCCCAACGTCCTCAAGTTCTCCCTCAACCTGCTCGACGACGTGCGCCCGCGTGCCATGACGCGCGACATCGACTGGGGCATCCCCGTGCCGCTCGACGGCTGGGAGCAGAACCCGAACAAGCGCCTCTACGTGTGGTTCGACGCCGTCATCGGGTACCTGTCGGCGTCGATCGAGTGGGCGCGCCGCAGCGGCGACCCCGAGGCGTGGCGGCAGTGGTGGAACGACACCGACGCCCGGTCGTACTACTTCATGGGCAAGGACAACATCACCTTCCACTCCCAGATCTGGCCGGCCGAGCTGCTCGGCTACGACGGCCGTGGTGCGCGGGGCGGCAAGCCCGGCATCTACGGCGAGCTCAACCTGCCGACGGAGGTCGTCTCCAGCGAGTTCCTCAACGTCGAGGGCAAGCAGTTCTCGACGTCGCGCGGCGTCGTCATCCTCGTGCGGGACATGCTCGCCCGGTACCAGCCGGACGCGCTGCGGTACTACATCTCGGTCGCCGGCCCGGAGACGCAGGACGTCGACTTCACGTGGTCGGAGTTCAAGCGCCGTACGAACGACGAGCTCGTCGCGGGCTGGGGCAACCTCGTCAACCGCACCGCGAGCATGGTCCACAAGAACTTCGGCGAGATCCCGACCCCCGGGCACCGCCAGCCGGTCGACGAGGCGCTCGTCGCCGAGGTGACGACCGCGTTCGGCCGCGTCGGGGAGCTCGTCGCGACGCACCGGCAGCGCCAGGCGCTGCAGGAGGCGATGCGCGTCGTCGGCGAGGCGAACCGGTACGTCTCGGAGACCGAGCCGTGGAAGCTCAAGACCGACCGCGACCGCCTCGCGACCGTCCTGCACACGACGACGCAGGCCGTGAGCGACCTCAACACCCTGCTCGCGCCGTTCCTGCCGCACAGCGCGCAGGCCGTCCACGAGGCGCTCGGCGGCACCGGGACGTTCTCCCCGCAGCCGCGCATCGAGGAGGTCTCCGACCTCGACGACGACTCCCGCACGTACCCCGTCATCACCGGTGACTACCGGGCGGTGCGCGGCACGTGGCGCCCGCGCGAGGTCGTGCCCGGCACACCCGTCGGCAAGCCGACGCCGGTCTTCACCAAGCTCGACGACGCCATCGTCGAGGAGGAGCTCGAGCGGCTGCGGCAGTCCTGAGGCATGGCACGCCGTCGTGAGCGGGGCTGGCCCCCGCCGCCCGAGCCGCTGCCCTCACCGGTCGTCGACGACCACACGCACCTCGACTCGGTCGTCGGGTGGCGGGCCGAGGGGTGGGACCCGCAGGACGTGCACGCCCACCCCGACGTCGAGGCGCACCTCGCGCGCGCGGCGGACGGGGGGGTCGACCGCATGGTCCAGGTGGGGTGCGACCTCGACACCCTCGCGTGGACCGACGCGGCCGTGCGGGCGTACCCGGCGCTGCTCGGCGCCGTCGCGATCCACCCGAACGAGGCCGTGCTGCACGCCGGCGTGCGCGAGGTCGCGCCCGACGGGCTCGACCCCGACCCGCAGCCGCGCCACGAGGTCCCGCTCGACGAGGCGATCGCGGTCGTCGCGGCGGTCGCGCGGGACAACCCGCGCGTCCGCGCGATCGGGGAGACCGGCCTCGACCACTTCCGGGCGGGCGAGCAGGGCCGGGTCGTGCAGCGCGAGGCGTTCCGGGCGCACGTCGCGCTCGCCAAGGAGCTCGGTCTCGCGCTGCAGATCCACGACCGCGACGCGCACGCCGAGGTCGTCGACGTGCTGCGGCGCGACGGCGCCCCGGAGAGGACGGTGTTCCACTGCTTCTCCGGCGGGCCGGACCTCGCCGAGGTCTGCGCGCAGGAGGGGTGGTACTGCTCGTTCGCCGGCCCCGTGTCGTTCCCCGCGAACGAGGACCTGCGGGCCGCGCTGCGCGTGCTGCCGGCCTCGCTCGTCCTCGTCGAGACCGACGCGCCGTACCTCACCGTCCACCCGTTCCGGGGGCGCCCGAACGCCCCCTACCTGCTGCCGGGCACCGTCCGGACGGTCGCCGAGGTGACCGGGCGCGACCTCGCCGAGGTGTGCGCCACGCTGCGGACGACGGCCGGCGAGGTCTACGGCGACTGGTGACGCCGGTGCCCGTCCGGAGCACTGCCGCTGGTCGGACGGGTCACGGATCGGTTACGGTCTGTGCGGCGCCGCCGGGCGCGGTGCGGTCATGGGGGGCCGTCCGAGGTGCCGCTGTCAGGGCAGCGATCCCTCCCGCCGACCTGAAGGACACCGTGGAACGTCTCGACCGCACGTCGGGCCGCCGCGCCCCCGCCGGCGCCCGGACCGCCCGTACCGCTGCGCAGGCGCTCGTCCTCGCGCTCGTCGCGGGCGGCACGACGGCGTTCGCCGCCATGCACAAGGACGTCACCGTCGACGTCGACGGGCGCGAGGTGCAGGTGCAGGCCTTCGGCCGCACCGTGGGCGACGTGCTCGCCGCCGGCGGCATCGACGTCGGCGACGGTGACCTCGTCGCGCCGGGCCTCGACGAGCCGGTGAGCCGGACCGGGCAGGTCGTCGTGCGGCACGGTCGCTCGATCGAGGTCGAGGTCGACGGCCGCCAGCAGACGGTGTGGACGACCGCGCTCACCGTGGGCGAGGCCGTCGAGGCGCTCGGGATGCGTGAGGGCGTCCGCCTCTCGGCGTCGCGCTCGGCCAGCCTCGGTCGCGACGTGCTGCGCGTCTCGACGCAGAAGACCGTCCACCTCGTCGTCGACGGCCAGGTCATCGACGGTGTGAGCAGCGCGGCGACGGTGCGTGACGCGCTGCGGGACATCGGCCTCGTCCTCGAGGAGGGCGACCAGGTGTCGGTGCCGCTCGACGCCGCCGCGGTCGACGGCCTCGTCGTGCTCGTCACGCGTGCCGCGACCTCGGGGGAGACCGTCACCGAGGCCGTGCCGTTCGCGGTGACGGAGGTCGAGGACCCGACGCTCGTCAAGGGCAACAAGGTCGTCAAGACCGCCGGGCGGGCGGGGGTGCGGACGACGACGTACGCGCTCGACGTCGTCGGCGGCGTCGTCGTCGGCCGCACGCCGGTGGCGTCGGTCATCACCGTCGCCCCGGTCGACCAGGTCGTGCGGGTCGGCACGGCCGAGCTGCCGGACCCGTCGACGGTCGCCGTCGAGCCCGGGACCGCGCAGGCCATGGGCAAGGAGATGGCCGCCGCGCGCGGCTGGGGCGACGACCAGTTCGCCTGCCTGCTGTCGCTGTGGAACAAGGAGAGCGGCTGGCGCTGGAACGCCGAGAACCGCTCCTCGGGTGCGTACGGCATCCCGCAGGCGCTGCCGGGCTCGAAGATGGCCTCGGCGGGCGACGACTGGCGCACCAACCCGCGGACGCAGATCGCGTGGGGCCTGGGGTACATCGCGGGCCGGTACGGCGACCCCTGCGGTGCCTGGGCGCACTCGAAGGCGAAGAACTGGTACTGAGCCTGGTGAGGGCCCCGTGGGTGCGGGGTCCGCAACGCCGGGGTTGGCAATGAGGTCACGAAAGCGTTACGGTCGCGTGTCGTGATGGACGGGTGACGTTGGTCCCCTCCGTCAGTGTGAGTGCCGGCGACCCGCACGTGGTCGCCATGACAGCCGGATCGGGGACCCCTCCGCCGCGCGAGGTCGCACGGTGCAGGTTCCGTGCCGGTCCGCGCCGCCCCCGTGCCCGGGAATGACGACGGCTGGAGCCTCGTGCAGTTCACGAACCGCCACCCCGGTCCCACCCCCTCGGACGACACGACCGAGATCCCCTCCCCGCTCCTGGTCGGACCGGAGGCGACCGCCACCGCGCCGCGCCGGCGCCGGTGGCCGCTCGTCGCGGCCGCGACCGCAGCGATCGTCGTCGCGGCCGGCACCGCCGGCTTCGCGTCGGCCCACAAGACCGTCGAGCTCGACGTGGACGGTGACGTCACCCGTCTGTCGACCTTCGCGGGCTCCGTCGAGGGCCTGCTGGACGCCCAGGGCGTCGAGGTCGGCGAGCGCGACCACGTCTCCCACGAGGGCCCGCTGCGCGACGGCGCCGAGATCGTCGTGCGCCACGCGACCGAGATCCTCGTCGCCCTCGACGGCACCGAGCAGACGCTCTGGACGACCGCGCTCACCGCCGACGAGGCGCTCAGGACCCTCGCGACCCGCGCCGGCTCCGTCGCCCTCGTCGCCTCCCGGTCCGCCGACCGCGCCGACATGCCCCTCGAGCTGGCCCTCACCGGCCGTGCCGAGGTGCTCGTCGACGGCGGCGTGCTCGAGGTCGAGGAGACCGACCGGACGCTCCAGGCCGTCCTCGACGACCTCGGCATCTCCCTCGCCGAGCTCGACCGGGTGCACGTGCGCCACGGCGAGGGCGGCGTCGTCCAGGTCGTCGTGCAGCGCGTCGTCGTGCAGGACGTGACGACCACCCACGAGGTGCCGTTCACCTCGCGCACCGAGGACGACCCGTCGCGCTACACGGGCCGCAAGGTCGTCGCGCAGGCCGGCGTCGCCGGTGTGCGGACCGTCGTCGAGCGCGTGACGACCGTCGACGGGGTCGAGGAGACCCGCGAGCCCCTCTCCGACGAGGTCACCCAGGCGCCCGTCGAGGAGGTCGTCAAGGTCGGGACGAAGGCACGCCCGGCCCCGGCCGCGTCGTCCTCGGGGTCCTCGGCCGCTGCCGGCCCGATCGCCGCGGGCGGTGCCGCCGACTCGCTCAACTGGGCCGCGCTGGCCCGCTGCGAGTCCGGTGGCCGGGTCGACGCGGTGTCGTCGACCGGCAAGTACCACGGTCTCTACCAGTTCTCTGTCGCCACGTGGCAGTCCGTCGGCGGCTCCGGCCTGCCGTCGCAGGCCTCGGCCGACGAGCAGACGGCCCGCGCGAAGATGCTCTACAACCGGTCCGGCGCGGGGCAGTGGCCGCACTGCGGCAAGAACCTCTTCAGCTGAGGCACCGCCCTGCGGTGCGTACCGACGGCGGGTCGTCCCCACGGGGCGGCCCGCCGTCGGCGTCCTGCGGTGCGTGCGTGCGGGTGCACGGTGCCCGCCGCGGCGGGAGCGGGCGGGTTCGGTCGTTAGGCTCGGGGGCCATGTCGGTCATCTCGCTGCTCGGGCCCGCGGAGATCCGGGCGCTCGCCGAGCGCGCGGGGGTCCGCCCCACGAAGACGCTCGGGCAGAACTTCGTCCTCGACGCCGGGACGGTCCGCAAGATCGTCCGGCAGGCCGACGTCGAACCCGGGGAGCGCGTCGTCGAGGTCGGGCCCGGCCTCGGGTCGCTCACCCTCGGCCTGCTCGAGGCCGGCGCGGACGTCGTCGCCGTCGAGATCGACCCCGTGCTCGCCACCCTGCTGCCGCAGACGGTGGCCGCGCACGTCCCGGGACTCACGGTCGAGGACCCGGTCGAGGACGCCGAGCGCCGCACCGTCACGCTGCGCGACCCCGACGGCCGGGCACGCCTCACGGTCGTCACGCAGGACGCCCTCACGGTGCGCGAGCTGCCCGGCCCGGACCCCGTCGCGCTCGTCGCCAACCTGCCGTACAACGTGTCCGTGCCCGTGCTCCTCACGTTCCTCGAGCGCGTCGGCTCCCTGCAGCGGGCGCTCGTCATGGTGCAGGCCGAGGTCGCGGACCGGCTCGCGGCCCCCCCGGGGAGCCGGACGTACGGCGTGCCCTCGGCGAAGGTCGCGTGGTACGCCTCCGCCCGCCGCACCGCGACCGTCGGACGGGCGGTCTTCTGGCCCGCCCCCAACGTCGACTCGGCGCTCGTGCGGCTCGACCGCCGCGAGCCGCCCACCACGACGGCGACGCGCGAGCAGGTCTTCGCGGTCGTCGACGCCGCGTTCGCGCAGCGCCGCAAGATGCTGCGCTCCGCCCTCGCGGGCCTCGCCGGGTCCTCCG
>JAEXEM010000205.1 GCA_023401045.1 Actinomycetes bacterium | reverse complement strand
GTGACGGCCTCGTCGACCGCACGCAGCACGTGCCACACGAGGTGCTCGGGCTGCCACGGGTCGTCCTCGCCGTGGCCGGTCGCGGCAGCCACGGCGGTACGCACGAGCCGCGCCGGCGGCGCGAAGTCGATGTGCGCGCACACGCCGGCCTCGTCGCCGGCCGCACCGAGGCGGTGCGAGAGCCGCTGCGCGACCCACCGCTCGACGCCGCGGGTGGGGACGGCGACGACCTCCCGCGTGAACGGGTCGGCACCGGCGGGGACGTCGGCGAGGACCTCGGCGAGGGCGTCGACGAGGACGTCGGCGCGCTCGGAGGTGTGGACCCGCAGTCCGGCACCCGACGCACCGTCGAGCGTCCCCGGCTGCACGGCTGTCACGGGTCGCACGCTAGCGAACCCTCCCGACAGGCCGGGGACGCCGAGCGGGTGCGGTGGACGCACGTGCCGCGCCCGGGACCTGGGGGCGGCTCAGCGCCAGGTCCCGCGCCGGCGCAGCACGTCGCGCAGGAGGTCCGCACGGTCCGTCACGAGACCGTCGACCCCGAGGTCGAGCAGCCGGTGCATCTCCGCGGGATCGTTGACCGTCCACACGTGGACGACCCCCCCGGCGGCGTGGGCCGCCGCGACCGTGCCCGCGTCGACCACGCGGACCCGACCCTGCGCCACGGGCACCTGGAGCGCGTCCACCTGCCGCAGCGCGTGCGCCGCGGGGACGGCGAGCCGCAGCCGGTGGGCGACGAGGAACCGTGCGACCTCGCCGGTGGCCGCCGACGTGACGACCGGCCTGCTGAGCAGGCGCAGCGTCGCGTGGCGGCGCGCCGCCGAGAACGACGCGACGCAGACCCGGTCGTGCGCACCGGTGCGCTCGATCGCCTCGGCGACGGGACGGACCCCGCTCGCGCTCTTGACGTCGATGTTCACCCGCAGGTCCGGCCACGTGCCCAGCACGTCCTCGAGGCGGGGGACCGGGTCGACACCGCCGATGCGGGCGCGCCGCACGACGTCCCACGGCAGCTCCGCGACCGCACCCCGGCCGTCGGTCGTGCGGTCGAGGGTCGCGTCGTGCAGCGCCACCGCCACGCCGTCGGACGTGCCGTGCGCGTCCGTCTCGACGTACCCGAAGCCGAGGTCGACGGCCGCCTGGAAGGCGGCGAGGGAGTTCTCGCGCCCGTCGAGCGAGAAGCCCCGGTGCGCGAGTGCGGCGACACCGCCGGGTGGGTCGAGGTAGGGGAGGCGGGGCCGTGCGGGGCTCATGCGCCCACTGTCCCCCGTCCCGGCGTCCGGTGCGGGTTGCGACGCGTGTCGGCGCACCGTGGTGGCACCGTGGTCGCGTGGCGCGCACCGGCCCTGCTGCCTCGCTACGCTCGACGGCAGGGCGGTTCGGTGCGGCCGCCGGAGCCGGGGGGCACCATGGACGAGCCCGTGCGGGAGCGGGGACGCGTCGTCGACCTCCTCGAGCGTCGCTGGGTCGGGCTCCTGCTCACGGTGCTCGTCGTCGTGGTCGTCGTGCAGAACACCGAGGAGACGACGGTCCGGGTCGTCGGGCTGTCCGTCGTCGCGCCGATGTGGGTCGTGCTGCTCGTCGCCTTCGTCGTCGGTGCCGCTGCCGGCACCGTCCGCACGCGTCGACGCCGCGACCGCTGAGCGGCGCGGGGACGCACGGACGACGCGGGCGCACCCCGGTGGGAGGTGCGCCCGCGTGCTGCTCAGCCCTGGCCGGTCGCGACCGTCCGCGGCAGCAGCCGCTCGACGACGTCGGCGAGGGTGACGACGCGCGCCACCTCGCCGCCGGTCACCACCGCGAGGTGGTGACGGCCCTCCCGCATGCCGGCGAACGCGGCCGCGACGAGCGTGTCGGGCGACACCTCGTGGACGGGGCGCACGAACGGTGCGGCCGGGTCCTGCGGGTCGCTCGTCAGGGTGTCGCGCACGTGCACGACCCCCGTGACGGCGCCCGGCTCGCCCACGAGGATGCGCAGGTGCCCGCTGTCGAGCGAGAGACGCTGCACGTCGAGGACCGTGGCGTCGGCCGGGACGGTGACCGGCACGGCGTCGGGGTCGGTGAGGTCCGCGACGGTCATGCGCTGCAGGTCGAGCGCCTGCGAGAGCTGCGCCGAGAAGGCCTCGTCGAGCGCGCCGACGTTCGCCGAGTGCTCGACGAGGTGGCGCAGCGACGCCGGGTCGGTGCCCGCCGCCATCTCGTCGACCGGCTCGACCCCGACCTTGCGCAGCAGCGCGTTCGCGGACTCGTTGAGCGCCCGCAGCACGGGCCGCACGGCCCACATGAACGCCCGCATCGGCAGCGCGAGCATCGTCGCGGAGGCCTCCGGGTGCGCGATGGCCCACGACTTGGGTGCCATCTCCCCGACGACGAGGTGGAGGAACGTCACGACGACGAGCGCGAGCACGAAGCCGACGACGTCCGCCGGCACGGCCGGCAGCCCCCACGCCTCGAACAGCGGGGTGAGCCAGTGGTGCACCGCGGGCTTCGTCACCGACCCGAGGGCCAGCGTGCACGCGGTGATGCCGAGCTGGGCACCGGCGAGCAGCACGGTGAGCTCGTGCGAGCTGCGCAGCGCGGCGCGGGCGGTGCGGCTCGTGGCCGCGGCGTCCTCGAACCGGTGACGCCGGGCGGCGAGCATCGCGAACTCGACGGCGACGAAGAACGCCGACAGCGCGATGAGGACGACGGTCACCGCGAGGACGATCCAGGGGTTGCTCATCGGTGGGCCTCCTCGACCTCGTCCGCGACCTCGACCTGCTCGATCGTCAGCCGGACCCGTGCCGGCACGTGCCGCTCGACGTCGAGCACCTCGATGCGCAGCCGCTCGGCCGGCGGCTCCTCGAGCTCGGCGAGCAACGCCGGGTCCGTGGGCAGCGGCACGTCGATGACGTCGCCCTCGGACGGCAGCGCGCCGTGCGCGTCGATCGCGAGGCCGGCGATCGTCTCGTAGTCGTCGCGCGGCAGGTCGCGGCCGAGCGCGCGCTCGACCTCGTCGACGTGCACGTCGCCCGCGACGAGCCAGGAGCCGTCCTCCTGCTGCTCGGTGAGGTCGGCGTCCGGCGGGTCGTGCTCGTCGGCGATCTCCCCGACGAGCTCCTCGGCCGCGTCCTCGAGGGACAGCGCCCCGGCGAAGCCGCCGTACTCGTCGATGACGACCGCGAGCTGGTTGTGCGTCGAGACGAGCTCGCGCACCGCGTCGGGCAGGGACATCGACTCGGGCACGAGCAGCGGCGGGCGCTGCAGCGTCGCGGCGGTCGCGTCCGGGTCGGCGCAGCGCAGCACGTCGGGCAGGTGGACGACTCCGGTGACGGTCTCCTCGTCGAGGAC
This sequence comes from Actinomycetes bacterium, assembly GCA_023401045.1. Classification (GTDB taxonomy): domain Bacteria; phylum Actinomycetota; class Actinomycetes; order Actinomycetales; family Cellulomonadaceae; genus Cellulomonas. Next base: position 1,729 of record JAEXEM010000205.1, on the reverse strand, counting down.
GGGGTACCGCGAGTGGCCGTCGGACATGAGCTCGCGCAGGCGTGTCACGCCGGTGTCGGGCGTGACGGTGTCGACCCGCGAGCGCGGCACCATGGCGTGCTCGACGTCGCTGTGCGGGAAGTCGAGGATCCGGTCGAGCAGCACCGACAGCTCGGGCGGCAGGTCGACGGAGTCGGCGACGATGTGCTCGAGGTCGCGCGCCGTCGCGGAGTGCTCGACGTCGTGCACCGGCTCGATGCCGAGGACCTTGAGCAGCGCGTTCGACGCGGCGTCGAAGACGCGCACGAGCCAGCCGAAGATCCGCAGGTACCAGATGGTCGACGTCGCGAGGGCGACCGCGGTCGGCTCGGGCCGCGCGATGGCGAGGTTCTTGGGGAACAGCTCGCCGAAGAGCATCTGGACGAAGGTCGAGAACAGCAGCGCGAGCACGGTGCCGACCGCGACGCCGACCCCCGTCGGGACGCTCAGCAGGCCGAGGGCCTCGCCGAGGGCTCGGCCGATGAGCGGCTCGGCGACGTACCCGACGAGCAGACCGGTGACGGTGATGCCCAGCTGGGCGCCGGACAGCATGAAGGAGGTGCGGCGGGTGACGGACAGCGCGCGTCGGGCGCCCGCGTCACCGGCCTCCGCGCGCGCCGCGAGACGCGAGCGGTCGACGGACATGTAGCCGAACTCCTGCGCCACGAAGTACGCGGTCGCCGCGGTGATCGCCAGCACGACGATGACGCCGAGGAGGAGCGAGAGCACCCACATCAGGGCCCCACCTCCCGCGGCGTCGTGCTCGGCGCGTGCAAGGGGTGGGGCACGGGACTATGCCCGGGACTGTCGGGGTCCATCGGCTCTCTCTATCGGGACGGGGGGATTCCGGCGTGACAACGCGCGCGGCGCGACGGCGGTTCCCTCGGGTCGCACGAGTGTAGGGGACGCGTCCCGGCGACGGTCGGGCAGGGCCGGTGCGGTTGCGCATCGGCCGTCCGCCGGGCGTCTCGACGCCTACCGGTGCGGGGCGTAGACGACGAGTGCCCGCGGGACGATCCGTACCTCGACGGTGCCGCCCGGCGGGAGCGGGGTCGTCTCCCCGTCGTGGGCGAGGACGAGCGGGTCGGTCCCGGCGACGGTGATGCGGGTCGTCGTGCGGTGGCGGACGAGCAGGTGGTGGCGCACGGGGCGCACCGACCGTGCGAGCAGCGCGCCCAGGTCGCCGCCGGCGGACTCGAGGACGGTCCGGACCCGGCTGAGGGACGCGGCCGCCCGCGCCGCCCGCACGTCGAGCACGCCGTCGTCGAGGCGCCGCCGGCTCACCGGTGCCAGCCCGGGCGGCAGGTAGCGGTCGACGCCCGCGAACAGGGACCACCACGTGTCGCTGTCCCCGTCGACGACGAGGTGCAGCGGCTGGGCCCCGCGCAGCGCGCCGACGCCCGCGACGATCGCTGCCACGGGACGCCCGAACCGGCGGCTCAGCCGGTCCCGGGCCGTCACGAGGTCCGGGTAGACGCCCACCGAGAACGTGTTGAGCACGGTGAGCGGTGCGCCGTCGCCGACCTGCGCCTCGGCGACGTCGACGACGACGCCCGTGCCGTGCGTGACGGCCCGCCGGGCGGCGTGCACGGAGTCGACGCCCACCGTGCGGGCGAAGTGGTTGCGGGTGCCCGTCGGCAGGACGACGAGCGGAAGCCCGTGCCGGCGGGCGGCGTCGGCGACGGCCGCGACCGTGCCGTCCCCGCCGGCG
>JAEXEM010000187.1 GCA_023401045.1 Actinomycetes bacterium | reverse complement strand
GGTCTGCAGGGCCTCGTCGCCCCGCGGCGCGTGTGCGTCCACGTCATGCACGCTAGGCACGCACCCGGGCGCGCACCCGAGACCTAGGTCACGGGTGCCGGCGCCCGGGTGACGGGTGCGACGGCGGGTGCTCACCCGCCCGGCCGATAGCCTGTCGACATGCCCCCCGACACCTCGTCCGACCTGCCGCGCGCCGTCCGGGGACGGGCGGTGGACGACGGCGGGCGCCCGCGCCGCGACGACGGCCCGCGCCGGCCGACCGCCGACGACGGTGTCCTCGTCGTCGACAAGCCGGCGGGATGGACGAGCCACGACGTCGTCGCACGGGTGCGGCGCCTCGCGTCGACCCGCAAGGTCGGCCACGCCGGCACGCTCGACCCCATGGCGACCGGTGTCCTCGTCGTCGGGATCGGCCGCGCGACCCGTCTGCTCACGTTCGTCACGGGCGCCGACAAGGACTACACCGCGACGGTGCGCCTCGGCGTGACGACGACGACCGACGACGCCGAGGGCGAGGAACTCGTGCGGACCGACGCGTCCCGCGTCGCGCGCGCCGACCTCGACGCCGCGGTGGCGGCCCTCACGGGGGACGTCCTCCAGGTGCCGAGTGCGGTCTCGGCGATCAAGGTCGACGGGCAGCGGGCGTACGCGCGGGTACGCGCGGGGGAGGACGTCGAGCTCGCGGCGCGACCGGTGCGCGTCGAGCGGTTCGAGGTCGTCGCGGTGCGGCCCGAGGGTGACGTCCTCGACGTCGACGTCGAGGTGACGTGCTCGTCGGGCACGTACGTGCGGGCGCTCGCACGCGACCTCGGTGCCGCGCTCGGGGTCGGTGGCCACCTCACGGCGCTGCGACGCACGCGCGTCGGCGGGTACGGGCTCGACGTGGCCCGCACCCTCGAGGACCTCGCGGCCGGTCCGGTCGAGGAGCCGGTCCCGGTCGTCCCGCTCGCCGCCTCGGCCCGCGCCGTGCTGCCGGTGCGCGAGCTCGACGCGGACGAGGCGCGGGCGCTCTCGTACGGTCAGGGCGTCGCCGCGTCCGGCGAGGGTGAGGGCCCGGTCGCGGCGATCGCCCCCGACGGCACGCTCGTCGCCGTCGTCGAGCGCCGGGCCGGGCGGCTGCGGCCGACCGTCGTCTTCAGTCCGGCCTCCTGAGCGCTTCAAAACGTTTCGACCTGCCCGTCCGAGTCTTCCGGTTCGTCGGGTCCGCCGCCTAGGGTGTGCCCCACGCACGAGGAGCGCCGCCGCACACCGAGGTGTGGGAGCGCTCTCGACACCTCAGGGGAGACGACGTGGTTCCTCGACCGACGCGCGCCGTGCGCGTGGTGACCGCCCTGGCCGGGATCGCAGCGATCGCGGCCGTGGGGATGCTGCCGGCGGCGGCGCTCGACGACGACTTCGACGACGGGCCGGGCGCCTGGGTCGCCTACGGCACCGACGGCCCGGCCGACACGAGCAGCGGTGCCTTCTGCGTCGACGTGCCGGCCGGCTCGCAGCAGTACGCCGTCGGCGTCGTCCTCAACGGCGTGGCCGTCGAGGAGGGGCAGACCTACACCCTCGCCTACACGGCGAGCGCGACGACGGACGTGACGATCCGCGCGCTCGTCGGCCAGAACGGCGACCCGTACGGCACGGTCCTCGACACGGCGCCCGCGCTGACCTCCGAGGCCACACCGTTCGAGGAGGTCTTCACCGCGACCGACACGTACCCGGCCGCACCGGCCGAGGGCGAGCCGGAGGGGCAGATCGCGTTCCAGCTCGGCGGGTTCACCGACGAGGCGTGGACGTTCTGCCTCGACGACGTCTCCTTCGACGGCGAGAGCGAGCTGCTGCCGCACACGTCGTTCGCCGAGGGGCTCGGTCCCTGGGGCCTGTACGGCGCGGGCGAGCCGACCTTCGCGGACGGTGAGATGTGCGTCGAGGTGCCCGGCGGGAACGCCAACCCGTGGGACGCCGGGCTGTCGTACAACGGCGTCGCGATCGAGGAGGGCGAGAACTACGTCCTCTCGGTCACCGGGAGGACCGTGCCGGCGACGCCGGTGCGCGTGCTCGTCGGCGAGGGCGGCGGCGCCTACCGTACGGTCCTCGACCAGGGCGCCGCGCCGTTCAGCGAGGAGAGCACGACGCTCACCTACCCCTTCACCGCCTCCGCGTCGTTCCCGGCGGACGGCGACGCCCCCGGCCAGGTCGCGATCCAGCTCGGCAAGCAGGCGGGCTACACGTTCTGCATCTCGGAGGTGTCCTTGACGACGTCCGCCACCCCGCCGCCGCCCTACCAGCCGGACACCGGCCCGCGGGTGCGCGTCAACCAGGTGGGGTACCTGCCGCAGGGGCCGAAGCGTGCGACGCTCGTCACCGACGCGCCCGACCCGGTGGCCTGGCAGCTGCTCGACGCCGACGGCGACGAGGTCGCCGCGGGCGAGTCGCGGCCGCAGGGCGAGGACGCGACCTCCGGGCAGTCCGTCCACGTCATCGACTTCTCCGACGTGCGCGCCACCGGCGAGGGCTTCACCCTCGTCGCGGACGACGAGACGAGCCACCCGTTCGCGATCGCGGCGGACCTCTACGCCCAGCTCCGCTACGACGCGCTCAACTACTTCTACCTCGCGCGCTCGGGCACGCCCATCGAGGCGTCGATCGTCGGCGAGGAGTACGCCCGCGAGGCGGGCCACGTGGGCGTCGCGCCGAACAAGGGCGACACCGACGTGCCCTGCATCGGGCCGCGCGACTACTACGACGGCTGGACCTGCGACTACACGCTCGACGTCAGCGGTGGCTGGTACGACGCCGGCGACCACGGCAAGTACGTCGTCAACGGCGGCATCTCCGTCGCGCAGGTGATGTCGACCTACGAGCGCACGCTCACCGCACCCGGCGCCACGGCCGGCGCGCTCGACGACGGCACGCTCGACCTGCCGGAGCACGGCAACGGTGTCCCGGACGTCCTCGACGAGGCGCGCTGGGAGCTCGAGTGGATGCTCAAGATGGTCGTGCCGTCCGGTGAGTACGCCGGCATGGTCCACCACAAGGTCCACGACGAGGGCTGGACGGGCCTGCCGCTGCTGCCCGCCGACGACCCGCAGGTGCGCTCGCTGCACCGGCCGTCGACGGCTGCGACGCTCAACCTCGCGGCGGTCGCCGCGCAGGGTGCCCGGCTCTTCGCCGAGTACGACGAGGAGTTCGCGGCGACGCTGCTCGCCACGGCGCGCAGCACGTACGAGGCCGCGCTCGCCCACCCCGACGTCTACGCGCCGGCGGCGGCCGGCAGCGACGGCGGCGGCCCGTACGACGACCAGGACGTCACCGACGAGTTCTACTGGGCGGCGGCCGAGCTGTTCGTCACCACCGGTGAGCAGGAGTACGCCGACGCCGTCCTGGCGAGCCCGCACCACACCGGCACGGTCTTCGACGCCGGCGGCTTCAGCTGGGGCGCCACCGCGGCCCTCGGCCGCCTCACGCTCGCCACCGTGCCGAACGCCCTGCCGGACCGCGACCGCGTGCGGGCCTCGGTCGTCGAGGCCGCGGACGCCTACCTCGCCGGCCAGGCGGGCCAGCCGTGGGGCTCGGTGTACGTCCCGCAGGACGACGTGTACGTCTGGGGCTCGAACTCCTCGGTCGCCAACGCGCTCGTCGTCGTCGCGACCGCGTTCGACCTCACGGGGGAGCGGGAGTACCTCGACGGCGTGCTCGAGGGGCTCGACTACCTCTTCGGGCGCAACGCGCTCAACCGGTCGTACGTCACCGGGTGGGGCACCGTCACCTCGGAGAACCAGCACTCACGCTGGTTCGCCGCCCAGCTCGACCCCTCGCTCCCGCACCCGCCGGTCGGGTCGCTCGCGGGCGGTCCGAACTCGATGTCCGGCACGTGGGACCCGACGATGCAGGCCGCCTTCACCGAGGGCTGCGCGCCGGCCATGTGCTACCTCGACGAGATCAGCTCGTGGGCGTCGAACGAGATCACCGTCAACTGGAACTCCGCGCTCTCGTGGGTCGCGTCGTTCGTCGCCGACCAGCCGGACGGCTCGGTGGGCGAGGTGGCGCCGACGGTGACGACGCAGCCGACCGACGCGACCGTCGCGCTCGGCGCCACGGCGACGTTCACGGCGGCCGCGACCGGGCGGCCGGAGCCGACCGTGCGCTGGCAGGTCAAGGAGAAGAAGGGGTGGAAGGACGTCAAGGGCGCCCGCTCGACCACCCTCGAGGTCCACGTGACGAAGAAGACGGTCGGGACGGAGTACCGCGCGGTGTTCACGAACGCCGCCGGCGAGGTGGCGACGACGTCCGCGAAGGTCGTCCTCGCGAAGGCCGCGCCCGTCGTCACCGCGCAGCCGCAGGCCACCTCGGCGCGGATCGGCACGTGGGCGACCTTCCGGGCGGCGGCCTCCGGCTCCCCGGAGCCGTCCGTGACGTGGCAGGTCCGGCACGGCAAGGGGCCCTGGCGCACCGTCCCCGGCGCGCGCGGCACGACGCTCAAGGTCGTCGCCACGCCGCTCGTCCACCGGGCCGAGTTCCGGGCGGTGTTCTCGAACCCCCACGGGACGGCGACCACGGACACGGCGACGCTCACGGTGACGACGCGCCGCTGACCGCTCGGACCGCCCCGTCGGCACGTGCCGGCGGGGCGGTCCGTCGCGTCGCACCTGCCCGGGCGTGGCAGGCTTGTCCGCCGGGTCCCGCGACGGGCGGGCCGACGGGGACGGGAGCTCGGGTGCAGGTCTGGACGGACGTGTCGCAGGTGCCGGCGGGATGGGGGCCGTCGGTCGTCACGCTCGGCAACTTCGACGGTGTGCACCGCGGTCACGTCGCCGTCCTCTCCCGGATGGTCGAGGACGCCCGCGCGGTCGGTGCCCGGGCCGTCGCCGTCACCTTCACGCCGCACCCCGCGGAGGTGCACCGGCCCGCCGAGGCACCGCCGCGCCTGCTCGGCGACGTCGACCGGCTCGAGCTGCTCGCCGGCACCGGTCTCGACGCGACGCTGCTCGTCACGTACACCCTCGACTTCGCCCGGCAGTCTCCGGAGGAGTTCGTCACCCGCTACCTCGTCGGGGCGCTGCGCGCCCGGACCGTCGTCGTCGGGCGCGACGTGCGCTTCGGCTGGCAGAACTCCGGGGACCTGTCGACGATGCGGGCGCTGGGGGAGCGGCACGGTTTCGCGGTCGAGGTCATCGACGACGTCCGGCCCGGCGGGGACGACGAGGACGAGCGCCGCTGGTCCTCGACGTGGGTGCGCGAGCTGCTCGCGGCCGGGGACGTCGCCGCGGCCGCCGAGGTCCTGGGCCGCCCGCACCGGGTGAGGGGTGTCGTCGTCCACGGCGACGCGCGCGGCCGCGAGCTCGGCTACCCGACCGCCAACCTCGGCTCGACGACCGGCATGGTCCCCGCCGACGGCGTCTACGCGGGGCGGCTGCTGCGCGGGGAGCGTCGTCCCGACGGCACGCCCGTCGTCCCGGAGGACCGCGTGCTGCCGGCGGCGGTCTCCATCGGCACGAACCCGACGTTCGACGGGCGGGACCGTCGGGTCGAGGCGTACGTGCTCGACCGCACCGACCTCGACCTCTACGACGAGGACGTCGCGATCGAGCTCGTCGCGCGGCTGCGCCCGACGCTGCGGTTCTCCTCCGTCGAGGAGCTCCTCACGCGGATGGCGCAGGACGTCGACGACGTGCGGGTCGTGCTCGGGGAGCCCGGCCTGGGGTGACGTCGCCGGGGTCACGCCCGACGTCGCGCCCGCCCTGGTAGAGTGGTCGAGCCGTACGACCGGCCGCGGAACGAGAGAGCCCGGGTGGACATGCCCCGGAGCACCGCGCAACGAGAATCCTGAGGAGCACCGTGTCGCTCGACACTGCCACCAAGCAGTCCATCATGGCCGAGTACGCCACCCACGAGGGCGACACCGGCTCGCCCGAGGTCCAGATCGCCGTCCTCACGCAGCGCATCAAGGACCTCACCGAGCACCTCAAGACGCACAAGCACGACCACCACAGCCGCCGCGGGCTGCTGCTGCTCGTCGGTCGTCGTCGCCGTCTGCTCGGCTACCTGCAGAAGGTCGACATCAACCGCTACCGCAGCATCATCGAGCGGCTCGGCCTGCGTCGCTGAACCACCCGGACCAGCCCGGACCGTCATGGTCCGGGCTGGTCCTGCGTCGAGGGCAGGCGCCCGGGACGCGTCACCGCACCACCGCATCACCCACCGCGCCGACCCGCTCGTCCGGTCCTCGGTAGTGGTCTCCGGAGCCCCCTGCTCCGGGTGCCACGGTCGAAGACCGCCGCGGGGTAGGGCGGCGCCTTCGAGAACAAGGAGGGCACCCGTGGAGGGTCCCGAGATCCAGTTCGCCGAGGCCACGATCGACAACGGTCGCTTCGGCACCCGCACCGTCCGCTTCGAGACGGGCCGCATCGCCAAGCAGGCGGCCGGCTCCGCCGTCGCGTACCTCGACGACGACACGATGCTCCTGTCGGCCACGACGGCCGGCAAGCACCCGCGCGAGGGCTTCGACTTCTTCCCCCTCACGGTCGACGTCGAGGAGCGGCAGTACGCCGCCGGCAAGATCCCCGGCTCGTTCTTCCGCCGTGAGGGACGCCCGTCGACCGAGGCGATCCTCGCGTGCCGCCTCATCGACCGCCCGCTGCGCCCGCTGTTCGTCAAGGGCCTGCGCAACGAGGTCCAGGTCGTCGTCACCGTCCTGTCGATCAACCCCGACGACGCGTACGACGTGCTCGCGATCAACGCCGCGTCGATGTCGACCCAGCTGTCCGGCCTGCCGTTCTCCGGCCCGGTCGCCGCGACGCGCCTCGCGCTCGTCGACGGCCAGTGGGTGGCGTTCCCGCGCTACTCCGAGCGTGAGCGCTCGACGTTCGACATGGTCGTCGCCGGCCGTGCCGTGGGCGACGACGTCGCCATCGCGATGATCGAGGCCGACGCCCCCGAGGGCGCCTGGAACCTCATCCACGGCGGCGGCGGCACCGCGCCGACCGAGGAGGTCGTGGCCCAGGGCCTCGAGGCCGCCAAGCCGTTCATCAAGGCGCTCGTCGAGGCGCAGCAGCAGCTCGCCGCGCAGGCCGCCAAGGAGACGCAGGCGTTCCCGACGTTCCCGGACTACCAGCCGGACGCGTACGCCGCCGTCGAGCAGGCCGCCACCGAGCGTCTGTCCGCCGCGCTGCAGATCGCGGGCAAGCAGGAGCGCGAGAACCGCCTCGACGAGATCAAGGCCGAGATCGTCGGCGAGCTCGCCGAGCAGTTCGAGGGACGCGAGAAGGAGATCTCCGCCGCGTACCGCTCGGTGCAGAAGCAGCTCATCCGCCAGCGCATCCTCACCGACGGCTTCCGCATCGACGGCCGCGGCCTGCGCGACATCCGCACGCTCTCGGCCGAGGTCGAGGTGCTGCCCCGCACGCACGGCTCGGCGCTGTTCGAGCGTGGCGAGACCCAGATCCTCGGTGTGACGACGCTCAACATGCTCCGCATGGAGCAGCAGATCGACTCGCTGTCGCCCGAGACGCGCAAGCGGTACATGCACCACTACAACTTCCCGCCCTACTCGACCGGTGAGACCGGTCGCGTCGGCTCGCCGAAGCGTCGCGAGATCGGCCACGGCGCGCTCGCCGAGCGCGCGATCGTGCCGGTGCTGCCCGCGCGCGAGGAGTTCCCCTACGCGATCCGCCAGGTCTCCGAGGCGCTGGGCTCCAACGGCTCGACGTCGATGGGCTCGGTCTGCGCCGCGACCCTCTCGCTGCTCAACGCCGGTGTGCCGCTGCGCGCCCCGGTCGCGGGCATCGCCATGGGCCTCGTCTCCGACACCGTGCCCACAGCCGACGGCGAGCAGGTCCGTTACGCGGCCCTCACCGACATCCTCGGTGCCGAGGACGCCTTCGGCGACATGGACTTCAAGGTCGCCGGCACGCGGGAGTTCGTCACCGCGATCCAGCTCGACACCAAGCTCGACGGCATCCCTGCCTCCGTGCTCGCCGGTGCGCTCACGCAGGCCAAGGAGGCCCGCCTGGCGATCCTCGACGTCATCGCCGAGGCCATCGACGTGCCGGACGAGATGAGCCCGTTCGCGCCGCGCGTCATCACGGTGAAGGTCCCGGTCGACAAGATCGGCGAGGTCATCGGCCCGAAGGGCAAGATGATCAACCAGATCCAGGAGGAGACCGGCGCCGACATCTCCATCGAGGACGACGGCACGGTCTACATCGGCGCCACCGACGGTCCGTCGGCGGAGGCCGCGCGGGCGGCGATCAACGCGATCGCCAACCCGCACATGCCCGAGGTCGGCGAGCGCTTCGTCGGCACCGTGGTGAAGACGACGACGTTCGGCGCGTTCATCTCGCTGTCGCCGGGCAAGGACGGTCTGCTGCACATCTCGCAGATCCGCAAGCTCGTCGGCGGCAAGCGCGTCGAGAACGTCGAGGACGTCCTCAAGATCGGCCAGAAGGTCCAGGTCGAGATCGGCGAGATCGACCCGCGCGGCAAGCTGTCGCTGCACGCGGTCCTCGACGAGGAGCAGGGCGAGGGCGACGCCGCCGCCGAGCCGGCGACGGCCGACGCCTGACGTGCCGCAGCTCCTCCCGCTCGTCGCACCCGGCCGGCCGGGTGCGGAGCTCGTCGTCGGGCAGGACGGGGCCGCCGTTCGGCGGTCCGTCCTGCCCGGCGGCGTCCGGGTGCTGTCCGAGCACATGCCCGGGCTGCGCTCGGCCACCGTCGGCGCGTGGGTCGGGGTCGGCTCGCGCGACGAGACGTCGGGCCACTTCGGCTCGACGCACTTCCTCGAGCACCTGCTCTTCAAGGGCACCGCGCGGCGCTCGGCGATGGACATCGCCGAGGCGTTCGACGCGGTCGGGGGCGAGGCGAACGCCGCCACCGGCAAGGAGCACACGTGCTACTACGCGCGCGTGCTCGACACCGACGTGCCCATGGCCGTCGACGTCATCGCCGACATGGTGACCTCCGCCCGCATCGACGCGGGCGAGCTCGAGACCGAGCGCGGGGTCATCCTCGAGGAGCTCGTGATGAACGACGACGACCCGTCGGACGTCGCCCACGAGCAGTTCGCCACCGCCGTCTTCGGGGACACGCCCCTCGGGCGGCCCATCGGCGGGACGCCCCAGGCGATCCGCGCGGTGCCGCGCGACGCGGTGTGGGAGCACTACCGCGAGCACTACCGGCCCGAGACGCTCGTCGTCACCGCAGCAGGCGGCGTCGACCACGACGCCCTCTGCGCCCAGGTCGAGGCCGCGCTGGCGGCCGGCGGCTGGACGCTCGGCGCGTCGGCCGTGCCAGGCGCGCGTCGCAGCACGACGGCGCCCGCGCCCGTGCCGGCTGCCACCGAGCTCACCGTGCGGCGGTCGACGGAGCAGGCGAACGTCATCGTCGGCGGTCCGTGCCTCACGGCGACCGACCCCCGCCGGTTCGTCCTCTCGGTCCTGTCCGCGGCCCTCGGCGGCGGCATGTCGTCACGGCTCTTCCAGGAGATCCGCGAGAAGCGCGGGCTGGCGTACTCGACGTACTCCTTCGCCACCGGCCACGCCGAGACCGGGCTGTTCGGCCTGTACGCGGGATGCACCCCGGCCAAGGTCGACGAGGTGACGGCGCTGCTCGTCGCCGAGCTCGAGCGGATGGCCGACGCGCCGATGCCGCAGGCCGAGCTGACGCGCAGCATCGGCCAGCTCTGCGGTGGGCTCGTGCTCGGCATGGAGGACACCGGGTCCCGCATGAGCCGCCTCGGCAAGGCCGAGCTCGTGCACGGCGAGCTGCTCGACGTCGACGAGTCCCTCGAGCGCGTGCGTGCCGTCACCGCGCAGGAGGTCCAGGACCTCGCGGCCGAGCTCGCGTCGGCGCCTCGCAGCGTCGTCCGCGTCGGCCCGTTCGGGGACTGATCCCGCACCGGTCCTCCTCGCGTCTCCCCGCGGCAGGGCTGCGCGGCATGATGAGGCATGGTCCTCGCCGTGCAGTCCTACCGCCGCTACCCGGTGCCGGCGACGCTCACCGGTGTCGCCGAGCACGCGTGGGTCGCGCGCCACGCACCGGGCCGCCCGCACCGCGAGGTGCTGCTGCCTGACGGCCGTGGGCTGCTCCAGGTCGTGCGAGGCGTGCCCGGCACGCTCGTCGAACCGCTGTCCGGCACCCGGCGCGACGACGTCGACGGCGTGCGTGGGCCGTGGACGTCCCCGTCCGTCGCGGAGCAGACCGGCCCGGTCGCCCGCCTCGGGGTGCAGCTGCACCCGCTCGGGCCGGTGCGCCTGCTCGGGCGGCCCGCGGCGGACACCTGGCTGCCGGTCACCGACGTGCTGCCGGCCGACGTCCTCACCCGTGTCGGTGTGCTGCTCGACGGCCGCGACGACGACGGCGCCGTCGCGACGGTGCTCGACGCGCTCGAGGCCGCGCCGCGACGTACCGGCGCCGAGCTCGAGCTCCTCGAGGACGCGCTCGCCTTCGTCGACGCCCGCCACGGTCTCGTGCGCTCCGGCGACGTCGCCCGCGAGATCGCCACGAGCCTGGGGGAGCTGCACCGCTGGTGCACCCACCTGCTGGGGACCACCCCGGCGCAGTACCTCTCGGCCGTGCGCTTCAGCAGCTTCGTGCGCGAGAGCGTCGGGACCGGCCCGGTGGACGCCTCGGCCACGGTCGCCGCGGTCGACTGGTTCGTCGCGGCCGGGTACTCGCCGCGCGAGGTCGAGCGGTTCACGGGCCTGCCGCCGGTCGAGCTGCGGCGGCTCGCGGAGCGCCTCGCCCGCCTCGTCGGGCCCGCCGACGGGGGACGGACGTCGACCGGGCCTGCGGCCACGGGCGACTAGGGTGGCGAGCCGTGAGCGAACCGATCCGCGTGGCCGTGCTGGGAGCGTCAGGACGCATGGGGGCGACCACCGTGCGTGCCGTGCAGGAGGCCGACGGGCTCGAGCTCGTCGCGACCCTCGACGCGGGTGACGACCTCGCCGCGGTGAGCGCGGCAGGCGCGCAGGTCGCCGTCGACTTCACCGTCCCGTCCGTCACCGAGGGCCACGTCCACCGTCTCGTCGACGACGGCGTGCACGCC
>JAEXEM010000024.1 GCA_023401045.1 Actinomycetes bacterium | reverse complement strand
CTGAGCCGGCGCGCACCGCGGCCCGGCCCCCCCGCGGGGACCGGGCCTCGGTGCGTCCGCGCCGCGGTGCGGGACGTCAGCGCGGGACGTCGGTGCGGGCCGTCGGTGCGGGCCGTCAGCGCGGCCGGCGCCGGGTGGCCGGGTCCGTCACCGACGGCGGGTGCCAGCCCGCGTCGGCGGGGTTGAGCGTGGTGCCCGGCGGCACGATCCGGTCGATCTCGTCGAGGACGTCGACCGGCAGCCGCACGTCGAGCGCCGCGAGCGCGGCGTCGAGGTGCGCGTGCGTGCGGGGGCCGATGATGGCGCTCGAGACGGCCGGGTGCTCGAGGACGAAGCCGAGCGCGAGCTGGACGAGGGTGAGCCCCGCGGCCTCGGCGACCTTGGTGAGCTGCTGGACGGCCTCGGCCTTGCCGACGTTCTCCGGCAGCGCGGGGTCGTGGCGGCCCGGCTGCCGCTCGTGGCGCGGGGAGCCGGCCCGGGACCCGTCGAGCGCACGGCCGGAGAGCCACCCGCCGGCCAGCGGGCTCCAGGGCAGCACGCCCAGCCCGTACTCCTGCGCCAGCGGCAGCACCTCGCGCTCGACGCCGCGCGCGAGGACCGAGTACGGCGGCTGCTCGGTCGCGGGCCGGGCGTACCGGCGGTCCGCGGCGACCCACTGCGCCTCGACGAGCTGCGACGGCAGGAACGTCGAGGTCCCGACGTAGAGCACCTTGCCCGCGCGCACGAGGTCGTCGAGCGCGCCGAGCGTCTCGTCGATCGCGGTGCCGGGCTCGGGGCGGTGCACCTGGTAGACGTCGATGCGGTCGGTCTGCAGACGGCGCAGCGAGTCCTCGACGGCCCGCACGATCCACCGCCGGGAGTTGCCGGCGTGGTTGACCTCGTCGGACAGCCGGCCGTGGACCTTCGTCGCGAGGACGACGTCGTCGCGACGGCCGCGCAGCGCCGTGCCGACGATCGTCTCGGACTCGCCGCGCGCGTAGACGTCGGCGGTGTCGACGACGTTGATGCCGGCGTCGAGCGCGCGGTGGAGGATCGCGGCGGTCTCGTCGTGGTCCGGGTTGCCCCAGGCGCCGAAGTTCATCGTGCCGAGCGCGAGCGGGGACACCTGGACCCCGGTGCGCCCCAGCGGGCGGTACGTCGTCATGCGCGTGCTCCTTCGTGGGTGGTGGTGGCCGGGCGGCCGGCGACGACGCCGATCCCCGGGCCGGTGCGGTGGCGGGGGTGCGCGGGCCGGGCGAGGCCGTAGTGGTCGCGCAGGGTCGTGCCGGTGTACTCGCTGCGGAACAGGCCGCGCTCGACGAGCACGGGGACGACCTGGTCGACGAAGTCCTCGAGGCCCGAGGGGAGCACGGCGGGCATGATGTTGAACCCGTCGGCGGCGCCCGCGTCCCACCACTCCTGGATCGCGTCCGCGACCTGCTCCGCCGTCCCGGAGAACGTGCGGTGCCCGCGCCCGCCGCCGAGCCGCCCGATGAGCTGGCGCACGGTGAGCCGCTCGCGCCGCGCGAGCTCGACGATGAGCGTGTACCGGGACTTGGCGCCCTCGATCTCGTCCTCGCCCGGCAGGTCGGCGGGCAGCTCGCGGTCGAGCGGCAGGTCCTCCGGGGCGAGGCGCAGCGTGCGCGCGAGCTGCTCGCGCGCGTACTCCGGCCGGATGAGCCGGTCGAGCTCCTCCTCCTTCTCCCGGGCCTGCGCCTCGGTCGCCCCGATGACGGGCACGATGCCCGGCAGCACGAGCAGCCCGGCGGGGTCGCGCCCCCACTCGACGGCCCGCCGCTTGAGGTCGGTCGCGAACGCGAGAGCGTCGCCGAGGGTCTGCTGCGCGGTGAAGACGGCCTCGGCGTAGCGGGCGGCGAGGTCCTTGCCGTCCTCCGAGGACCCGGCCTGCACGAGCAGCGGGTACGCCTGCGGCGAGCGCGGTGTCGTCAGCGCGCCGTCCACCCGGAAGTGCTCGCCGACGTGGTGCGGCGGGTGGATGCGCGAGCCGTCGCCCCACACGCCGGCGGCCTTGTCGCCGACCTCGACGTCGTCCTCCCACGAGTCCCACAGCTTGAGCGCGACCTCGAGGAACTCCGCGGCGCGCGCGTAGCGGTCGCGGTGGGACGGCAGCTCGTCGAGCCCGAAGTTGCGGGCCGCGTCGAGGTGGGCGGTGGTGACGATGTTCCAGCCGGCCCGGCCGCCGCTCACGTGGTCGACGGACGCGAACCGCCGCGCGAGGTTGTACGGGTCGTTGTACGTCGTCGACGCCGTCGCGATGAGCCCGATCCGGCTCGTCACCGCCGCGATCGCGGTGAGCACGACCGTCGGCTCGAGCGTCCCGGACGGGCGGCGTGCCACGTCGCTGTAGAGGGTCGGCCCGTCGGCGAAGAAGATCGAGTCGAGCCGCCCGCGCTCGGCGGTCTGCGCGAGGCGCTGCAGGTAGGCGATGTTCGTGCTCGAGTACGAGGGGTCGGACTCCGGCAGGCGCCACGACGCCTCGTGGTGGCCGGTGCTCATGAGGAACGCGTTGAGGTGCAGCTGCCCCTCGCGTCGGGGTGCGGTCACGGGGTGCTCCTGTCGGGTGCGGGTGCGGTGGCGGGGTGGGACGTGAGCCGGGGCGTGGGCTCGGCAGCCGCGCCGACCGGCGGGACGCCGAGCGCGTCGAGCAGGCGCCGGCGCAGGGCACCGGGGTCGTCGCGGTGCTCGACCGGGACGTCGAGCGTGATGCGCCCGGCGTCGAGGACGACGACCCGGTCGGCGAGGACGATCGCCTCGTCGACGTCGTGCGTGACGAGCAGGACCGCGGGCCGGTGCCGTGCGCACAGGTCACGCAGCAGCGCGTGCATCCGGGTGCGGGTGAGCGCGTCGAGCGCACCGAACGGCTCGTCGGCCAGGAGGAGCTGCGGCTCCCGGACGAGCGAGCGTGCCAGCGACACGCGCTGCTGCTCACCGCCGGACAGCTCGGTGGGCCACGCGCGCTCGCGGCCGGCCAGGCCGACCTCGGCGAGCCGCTCGGTGCCGAGCTCCCGTGCCCCGGGGCCGCGCAGGCCGAGGACGACGTTGTCGAGCACCCGGGCCCACGGCAGCAGCCGGGAGTCCTGGAACACGACCGAGACGCGCTCCGGCACCGCGATCGTGCCGGTGCCGTGGACGTCGTGGTCGAGGCCAGCCAGCGCACGCAGCAGGGTCGACTTGCCGGAGCCGCTGCGCCCGAGGATCGCGACGAACTCGCCCGCGGCGATCGTCAGGTCGAGCCCACGCAGCACGCGCCCGTCGCCCTCGCCGAGGCCGTACGCGCGCACGAGGTCGCGCACGACGACCGAGCCGTCCTCGGTGGTGACGCGCTCGTCGACGAGCGCGCCGTGCGTGGGTGGCGGGACGTCGGCCCGGGCGGGGACCCGGGAGTCCTCGGTGGGGCCGGGTGCGGTCAGTCCGCGAGCGTGCGCCGCCATGACAGGGCCCTCCTCTGCACGAGCCGGACGAGCAGGTCGGAGCCGTAGCCGAGGACGCCGTAGAGGACGAGGCCGACGACGATGACGTCGGTCTGCCCGTACGTGCGGGCGAGCTCCATCATGTAGCCGATGCCGGCGGTGCCGTTGATCTGCTCGACGACGACGAGCGCGAGCCAGCAGCCGGTGACGGCGAACCGCAGCCCGAGGAGGAACCCCGGCAGCGCGCCGGGCAGGACGACCCGGACGAGGAAGTCCCACCGCGACAGGCCGACGGTCTCGGCGAGCTCGACGTACCGGGCGTCGATGGACCGCAGCCCGTTGTGGGTGTGGATGTACACCGGGATGAGCACGCCCAGGACGATCGTGACGACCTTCATCGTCTCGCCGATGCCGAGCCACAGGATGAGCAGCGGGATGAGCGCGAGGCTCGGGACGGCGCGCTTGAGCTGCACCGGCCCGTCGACGACCGCCTCGCCCCACCGGCTGAGACCGGAGACGACCGCGAGCAGCGTGCCGGCGACGATCCCGAGCGCGAGCCCGGACAGCGCGCGCCCGGCGGACACCGCCAGGTGCTCCTGCAGGCGCCCGTCGGCGACGAGGTCGGCGGCGGTGGCGACGACCGTCCACGGTGCGGAGAGCGTGCGCTGGTCGATGAGGCCGACGGCCGAGCCGACGGACCACACCGCGAGCAGGACGCCGAGGCCGATGAGCGGACCGC
>JAEXEM010000463.1 GCA_023401045.1 Actinomycetes bacterium | reverse complement strand
CCCTGACGCGGCCGGCCCCGGCCCGGCGGACGCACCGGCAGGCGGGCGTGACCCCGCGGCGCTAGGTTCGGCCCAGGGGTGACGTCGCACGGTGCGGGGGGTGCCGTGCCACTCCCCGTGGCGCCGGCGGCGCCGGAGGAGGTCGTCATGGTCGACGACATCGGTTCCCGCGTGGTCCCCGTCCTGCGACGTGGCTGGTGGCTCGCGGTCGTGCGCGGGCTGCTGCTCGTCGTCCTCGGGCTCGTGCTCGTCGCGCAGCCGTCGGCGTCGCTCGGCGCGCTCGTGTGGCTGTTCGGGATCTTCGCGATCGTCGACGGGTTCGTCGCGATCTTCCAGGCGGTCGTCGACCGGGACCGGCCCGGCTGGGGCTGGTCGGTGGTCGACGGCGCCGCGGGGGTCGTCGTCGGGATCGTCGTCGTCGTGTGGCCCGGCCCGACGGTGCGCGTGCTGTTCGCGCTGCTCGCGGTGTGGCTGCTCGTCCTCGGCGTCGCCTCGCTGCTCGCGGCCGCCGGGCTGTGGCGGTTCCGCGACCCGGCGTGGGTGTGGCCGTTCACCACCGGGCTCGTCCTCACGCTGTTCGCGGTGCTCCTGCTCGCCCGGCCGGAGGAGTCGGCCGGGGCGTTCGGGATCGTCCTCGGGCTGTTCGCGTTCGCGGCCGGTGCGCTGGGGATCGCGTCGGGCATCGCGCTGCGGTCCGTCGTGCGGCAGGCCCGCGAGGGCGACGACGGGCTCGACGGCCTCGAGCCCTGAGCCGGCCGGCCGGGCTCAGCCGACGCCGAGCGCCTCGAGCCACGCCTCGGGCAGCAGTGCGTAGCCGACGAACGCGACGACGTCGATCGCGGTGTGGGCGACGACGAGCGGCATGACGCGCCGTCGCCGCCGGTAGTACTCGGCGAACACGAGTCCCATGACGACGTTGCCGACGAACGGCCCCCACCCCTGGTAGAGGTGGTACGCGCCGCGCAGCAGCGCGCTCGTGACGACGATCGCGGGGGTGCTCCAGCGCAGGTCGCGCAGCCGCTCGACGAGGTACCCGACCGCGACGACCTCCTCGAGCACGGCGTTCTTCAGTGCCGAGAGCAGCAGCACCGGGACGGTCCACCACCAGGTGTCGAGCGCGGACGCCTGGATCTCGACCGTCACCCCGAGCGCGCGCCCGGCGACGTAGAGGCCGAGACCGGGGATGCCGATGAGGGCGGCGAGGCCGAGGCCCGCGGCGAGGTCGCGCCACGGGCGGGTCGCGTCGAGGCCGATGCGGCGCACGGCGCTGCGGCCGTTCGCCGAGAGCAGGTAGAGCACGAGCGCGACCGGGACGAGCGCGAACCCGATCGACAGGAGCTGGTACGTGAGGTCGAGGTAGGGCCGCGGCGACCGGCTCGCGTTGAGGGTCGCGGTCTGCTGCGCCAGCGGGGTCCCCGCGGTCATGCGGGCGACGATCGCGACGACCGCGTAGACGGCCGACTGGCCGAGCGAGAGCCCGAGGACGATCCACACCTCGGCGGTGAGCCGGCGGGCGACGGCGCGCTGCCCGGGCGGTGGTGCCGACGTCGGTCGAGGGGCGTCGTCCGCGGCGCCGTGGCCTGCGTCGGTGCCGGGCGTGCTCTCCACGTCGGCAGCCTACGACGGGCCTGGTCCCCGGGCCGGACCAGCGGTGCGCCGCCGCGTCCGCGCACCGGGCGGTGCCGGGGCGGTGGTGGTCCGCCGACCGTGCACGGGTCCGGGGTGTTGACGGCGTGCCGCGAGGGGTGGAGAGTTGTTTGCAGCACAAAGTCCTTGGAGGCGGAGATGAGCGAGAACGTCCTACCCGGCGGGTACCCCGACGACGACCCCATCGACCCGCGCGAGGGGCTCGCGATCGTCGCCGCCCAGCGCCGGCGGGTGCGGGACTCGATCGTCGACGACCGTCTCGTCTTCGGCGTGTGGGGCCTCGCCTGGCTCGTCGGCTACGGGGCGATGTGGTGGTCGGCCGACCGGTCGGCCACGAGCACCGCGAGCGGCCTCGGGGCCCTCGTCTTCGCCGGCGTCGCCGGGGCGGCGCTCGTCGTCACCCTCGTCCACGTCGTGCGGTCCACCCACGGCCTGGCCGGCACGAGCAGCCAGGTCGGCGCGATCTACGGCTGGGCGTGGTTCGTTGGCTTCCTCGGCCAGGGCCTCATCACCGCGGGAGTCGTCAACGCCGGGGCCGACGCCCAGGTCATCGCCATCGTCGCCAACGGCGTCGCCGCCCTCGTCGTCGGCCTGCTCTACATGGCCGGCGGGGCGTTGTGGCGCGAGACGGCGCTCGTCGCCGTCGGGGGCTGGATGATCGCCACCGCCGGTGCCGCGAGCCTGCTGCCCATGCCCTCCGGCTACCTCGTCATGGCCCTCGCCGGGGGCGGCGGCATGCTCGCCGCGGCCGGGTACGTCCACCTGCGGCGGCGGCGAGCATGACCGAGGTGGAGCTCGACCCCGTCATCCACTCGGCCTCCCGGCTGCGGGTCGTCGCCACCCTCGCCGCGCTCGACGCCGGCGACCGCGTGAGCTTCCCCCGGCTGCAGAAGCTGCTCGACATGACCGCCGGCAACCTCTCGACGCACCTGCGCCGCCTCGAGGACGCCGGCTACGTCACCCAGACGAAGACGCACGTCGGCCGCACCCCGGCGACGTACGTCGAGCTCACCGCCACGGGGCGCCTCGCCTTCGAGCGGTACACCGCCACCCTCACCGACCTCCTCAAGGGAGCCCAGGCATGAGCGCCGCCCCGCCCGTCCTCGTCGAGCACGTCACCCGCCGCTTCGGCGAGGTCGTCGCGCTCGACGACGTCAGCCTCCGCGTCGAGCACGGCGAGATCGTCGGGCTGCTCGGCCCCAACGGCGCCGGCAAGACGACGCTGCTGTCCCTGCTGGCCGGCCTGCGCACGCCCGACAGCGGCACGGTGCGCGTGCTCGGCGCCGACCCGCGCGACCCCGCCGCCCGCACCTGGCTCGGCACCACCCCGCAGGAGACCGGCCTGCCGGAGGCGCTGCGGGTGCGCGAGGTCGTCGACTTCGTCGCCGGGCACTTCGCCGACCCCATGCCGAGCGACGAGGTGATGGAGCGCTTCGGCCTCACCGAGCTCGCCCGCCGCCAGACCGGGGCGCTGTCCGGCGGCCAGAAGCGCCGGCTCGCCGTCGCGCTGTCGATCGTCGGCCGGCCGCGGCTCGTCCTCCTCGACGAGCCGACCACCGGCCTCGACGTCGAGGCGCGGCACGTGCTGTGGCAGGCGCTGCGCGACTACCACGCCGAGGGCTCGACCGTCATCGTCACGAGCCACTACCTCGAGGAGGTCGAGGCGCTCGCCGAGCGCGTCGTCGTCGTCGGGGGCGGCACCGTCCTCGCCGACGACACCCTCGAGCGCATCCTCCACCTCGTCGCGGTCCGCCGCGTCACGCTCACCCTCACCGAGGGGAGCGTCGACGGGCTGCGGGCCCTGCCCGGCGTCCAGGACGTCACCGACGACGCCGCCGCGCCGCGCGGCACCCGCTGCACGCTCGTCGCCACCGACGCCGACCTCGCCGTCCGGGCGCTCGTCGAGCGCGGTGTGCCGTTCGCCGACCTCGAGGTGCGCGGCGCGTCCCTCGAGGAGGCCTTCCTCTCGCTCACCTCGCGCACCGGCGCGACGACCACCCCGGAGATGGCCCGATGACGACGACCGTCGCCGCCCCGAAGCTGCGCCCGTGGGCGTCGCTCGCCTGGCTGCACACTCGCTACCAGTTCCTCGAGACCGTCCGCTTCCCGCTCGCCGTCATCGGGAACCTCTTCTTCCCGGCCCTCGCGCTGCTGTTCTTCGTCGTGCCGCAGGGCGCCATCACGTCGAGCGCCATCGCCTCGACCGCCGCGGTCGTCCAGCTCGGCACCTTCGCCATCATGTCGACCTGCATGTTCACGCACGGCGCCGGCGTCTCGGAGGACCGCTCGAAGCCGTTCGACACGTTCGTCCGCGCGCTGCCCGCCCGGCCCGGGCCGCGGCTCGCCGGCCGGGTCCTCAACGGGCTGTTCTGGTGCTACCTCGCGGTCGTGCCGATCGTCCTCATCGGCGCGCTGCTCACCGCCGCCTCGCTCACCCCGGTGCGGGCCCTCGGTGCGGTCGTCATGGTCGCGGCCGTCGCGGTGCCGTTCACGCTGCTCGCGCTCACCATCGGGTACTCGATGTCGACGAAGGCCGCGCTCGCGGTCGTTCAGTGCGTGCTCTTCCCGCTGGCGTTCGCCGGCGGTCTGTTCATGCCGCCGGAGATGTTCCCGGACTGGCTCGACCGGATCTCGCTCCTGCTGCCCTCGCGGGCCGCACGCGACCTCGTCGTCCAGGTGACGACGGGTGTCGAGGGAAGTGCGTGGGCGCTGCCTGTGCTGCTCGCGTGGACGGCGGTCTTCGCCGCGCTCGCGGTGTGGGCGGTGCGGTCGGACGAGGGGCGCCGGTACCGCTGACCCGCGGGGGACGACGGAGGGGTGACCGCCGGGCGGTCACCCCTCAGTCGTCGTGCGGCTCCGCGGCGCGCGGCGGGCGGCCCCGGCGGGGAGGAGCGC
>JAEXEM010000446.1 GCA_023401045.1 Actinomycetes bacterium | reverse complement strand
CTCCCGGGCCCGGGACCGACCGTCAGGCGGCCGCGCAGGTGACGGTCGCGCCCTGGCCGTTGCCGGTGCCCTGGAACCCGAACGTCGTGCTCTGGCCCGCGGCGACCTGGCCGTTCCACGGCGCGTTCGTCACCGTGAACGTCGTGCCGCCGCTCGACTGCCCGTTCCACACCTGCGTCGCGGAGCCGCCCGAGGGCAGCGTGACGGTGACCCGCCAGCCGGTGAGGGGCGTGCTGCCCGCCGTGACGACGACGTCGGCGACGAAGCCTCCCGGCCAGCTGTTGGCCAGCCGGTAGGACGCCGTGCACCCGGTGGTCGGCTGCGTCGGGGTCGGGGAGACCGTCGGGGTGGGCGACACCGTCGGGCTCGGCGAGGTGCTCGGCGTCGGCGAGACCGTCGGCGTGGGCGAGACGGTGGGCGTCGGCGAGACGGTGGGCGTCGGGGACGGCCCCGGCCCGTCCATCGCGTCCCGCAGGAACTGGGCGATCGTGTCCCAGCTCGGGTTCGGGGTGCCCTGGGTGACGGTCTCGCCGCAGCCCGTCGACGTGCGCACCGTCTGCTGCCCGAAGCGCGAGGAGCTCGTCACGTCGGACCAGCTGTGCCCGGCGCCGGGGACGGAGAAGAACTGGGTGTCGACGCAGGCCGCGCGCAGCGCCTGGTAGAGGATCTCCGTCTGCGCGTGCGGGACGACGTTGTCGGACCGTCCGTGCAGCAGGAGGACCGGCGGGTCGTTCCGGTCGACGTAGGTGATCGGGTTGGCCTGGCGAGCCTTGTCGGGGCACGTGGGGATCGCGCAGCCGAGCAGCTGCGCCTCGGGTGCGGACGGGCTGTCGTGGTCGATGAACCCGCCCGGGTCCTGCTCCTTGAGGCGCAGGAAGTCCGTCGGGCCGAAGAAGTCGACCCCGGCCTGCACGTCGCTCGAGACGCCCGTCGTCCCGACGTTGCCCTCGAGCGCCTGGACGCCGTTCGTCAGCGACCCCATGGCGGCCACCCAGCCGCCGGAGGAGTCGCCCATCGTCGCGAACCGGTTCGGGTCGAGGCGGTACTGCGCGGCGTTGGCGCGCAGGTAGCGCACGGCCGCCTTGATGTCGTGCACCTGTGCCGGGAACTTCGCCTGCGAGCTCGAGCGCACGCTCACGCCGGCGACGGCGAACCCGCGGGGGTTGAGCTGCTGGGCGACGGCCGCGGCCCCCGACTTGCCGTCGTCGGAGGTCCACGCCGACCCGGTCGACCACACGACGACGGGCCACGGGCCGTTGCCGTCCGGGAGGTAGAGGTCGAGCAGGTGACCTCGGCTCCCCGCCGGCTCCGCGGGTGCGTACGCGACGTTCGAGATCGTCTGGGCGGCCTGCGCGGACGTACCCACCGCCGCGACCACGCCGCCGGCGACGAGAGAGACCACTCCGAGCCAGGCGGCTGTCCTGTGTCTGCGTGACATGGCAATCGTTCCCCTCGACGGTGAGATGACGCCCACACTCTCGTGCGACGGGCACCGTCGGGGCGACGGACGAAACCATTCGGTTGGTATACCAACCGTCGAATCGGCCGCCGCGGCGGCCTGCGGTGGCCCGGGACCGCGTCCGGCGGCGCCGTCGGCGACTCGGCACCGTCGGCCCGCCGTCGCCCGTGCGATGCTCGTCCGGCACCCACCGTGACCGTGCGGGCGACCGCACGCCAGCCCAGGAGGCCCGCATGACCACGTCCACCGACCGTCCCCGCCGCGCCCTCGTCACCGGGGCGTCGTCGGGCATCGGGGCTGCCACGGTGCGCCGGCTGCGCGCCGACGGCTGGGACGTCGTGGCCACCGCCCGGCGTGCCGACCGGCTCGCGGCCCTCGCGCAGGAGACCGGGGCCGACGTCGTCGCCGCGGACGTCACGCGGGACGCGGACGTCGAGGCGCTGCTCGCGCACGTGCGCGGCACCGGCGGGCTCGACGCCGTCGTCAACAACGCCGGCGGCGCGTTCGGGCTCGACCGCGTCGAGGACGCCGACCTCGACGACTGGCGGGCGATGTACGAGGTCAACGTGCTCGGCACGCTGCGCGTGACGAAGGGCGCGCTGCCGCTGCTGCGCGAGCGCGGCGGCGACGTCGTCGTCGTCACCTCGACGGCCGCCCTCGACACGTACCCCGGAGGGGCCGGCTACGCCGCCGCGAAGCACGCCGAGCGGATGATCGCCACGACGCTGCGCTGGGAGATCGTCGGGGAGCCGGTCCGCGTCATCGAGATCGCGCCCGGCGCCGTCGCCACCGAGGAGTTCTCCCTCGTGCGCTTCGGCGGGGACGCCGAGCGCGCGGCGAAGGTCTACGAGGGGTACCAGCCTCTCGTCGCGGAGGACGTGGCGGACACCGTCGCGTGGACCCTGTCCCGTCCGCCGCACGTCAACGTCGACCTCCTCGTCGTGCGGCCGCGGGCGCAGGCGAACAACACGACCATCGCCCGTACCGGCGTCTGAGGCCCCGCCGCGCCGACGTGCGGTGTCGGCGCCGCGACCTACGCTGAGCGGGTGCCCTCGCCCGAGACGTCCACGACGCGCGCCCTGCTGCGGCTGCTGAGGTGGGCACGGCCGGCGCTGCCGCGGGTCGTCGCCGGGGGCACCGCGACCCTCCTGGCGAGCCTGCTCGCGCTCGCGGTGCCGCAGGTGCTGCGCGGGATCGTCAACGGGCCGCTGCTCACGGACGGGTCGCGCACCGCGGTCGTCCAGGGTGCGCTCCTCGTGCTCGCCATGGGCGTGCTCGAGGCGTTCCTCGTGTGGTGCCGGCGCGCGCTCATCGCCACGCCCGGCACCGGCGTCGAGCGGACGATGCGCACGGACCTGTTCCGGCACCTGCTCGACCTGCCGGTCGCGTTCCACGACCGGTGGGGCGGCGGCCAGCTGCTGCAGCGGTCGATGGGGGACCTCCACACCGTGCGGCGGTGGATGGTCTTCGGGCTCGTCCAGCTCGTCGTCTCGGCGACGACCGTCGTCGTCGGTGCGGTCCTCATGCTCGTGACGAGCCCGCCGCTCGGGCTCGTCTACCTGCTCGGCGCCGCGCCGGTGGTGTGGCTCGGGTTCCGCTTCCGGCTGGACTACAAGGTCGTCGCGCGACGCGCCCGCGACCAGGCGGGCGACCTCGCCACGAGCGTCGAGGAGTCGGTGCACGGCATCCGCGTCCTCAAGGCGTTCGGGCGGGGCGACGACGCGCTCGAGGACTTCGTGCGGCAGGCCGACGAGCTGCGCGGCACCGAGCTCGACAAGGCCCGCGCGCAGTCACGCATGTCGTTCGCGCTCGCGTGGATCCCCGAGACGACGCTCGCCGTCGCGCTCGGCCTCGGCGTGTGGCTCGCCGCGACCGACCGGGTGAGCATCGGCGCGCTCGTCGCCTTCTTCGCGACCGCCGCCGTCATGACCCGTCCGGTCGAGAGCCTCGGCCAGCTGCTCGCCATGACCCTCGACGCCCGCGCCGGCACGGACCGGTTCCTCGAGGTGATGGACACCCCGCCCGTGCTCGCGGACCCGGACCGGCCGGTGCCGCTGCCGCCCACGCCGCCCGGCGGCTCGCGCGTCGAGCTGCGGGACGTGCGGTTCGCGCACGGCGCCACCGGGCGCGAGGTGCTCAGCGGTGTCGACCTCGTCCTCGAGCCCGGTACGACGACCGCGCTCGTGGGACTGACCGGCAGCGGCAAGACGACGCTGCTGCAGCTCGTCCCGCGCCTCGACGACGTCACCGGCGGCACGGTCCTGCTCGACGGCGTCGACGTGCGCGACGTCACCCGTCACGACCTGCGCGGGGCCGTCGCGGTCGCGTTCGAGGACCCGGTCCTCTTCTCGGCCTCCGTGCGCGACAACGTCCTCATGGGGGTCCCGGAGGACGACCTCGCCGCCATGGACGAGGCGCAGGCCGACGAGGTCGTCCGCACCGCGCTCGACGTCGCGCGCGCCGGCTTCGTCGGCCGGCTGCCACAGGGCGTCGAGACCGTCATCGGCGAGGAGGGGATGAGCCTGTCCGGCGGGCAGCGTCAGCGCGTCGCGCTCGCGCGGGCCATCGCCGGGCGCCCGCGCGTCCTCGTGCTCGACGACCCGCTGTCCGCGCTCGACGTCGCGACCGAGGCGGAGGTGACCGCAGGGCTGCGCCGCCTGCTCCGGGGCACGACGACGCTCGTCGTCGCGCACCGCACGTCGACGGTCGCGCTCGCCGACCGGGTCGCGGTCCTCGAGGGCGGGCGTGTCACGGGCGTGGGACGTCACACCGACCTGCTCGCGACGCACCCGCACTACCGCTACGTCCTCACCGCCGAGCAGGACACCGACGCGGACGCCGCCGACCTGCGGGAGGTGGCACGGTGACGACGACCGGTCGCACCCCGGAGGTCGACGACCACGACGCCGGCCTCACCGAGGCGGCCGTCCGCCGACGCTCGCTCACGCTGCTCGGCTCGCTGCTGCGCCCGGTGTCGCGACGTGCGTGGCTGACGGCCGGGGCCGTCGTCGTCGCCCAGCTCGCGCTCGTCGCGGGCCCGGCGCTCGTCGCGCTCGGCATCGACCGCGGTCTGCCCGCCCTGCGGGCCGGCGACGGCGGACCCCTGCTGCTCCTCACCGGCGGGTACGCGGTCACCGCGCTGCTCGCCGGGGTGTTCACCGCCGCGACGGTCCGCATGGCGGCGAGCGTGAGCCAGGCGGTGCTGCTCGACCTGCGGCGCCGCGTCTTCCGCCACACCCAGCGCCTCAGCCTCGAGTTCCACGAGCGCTACACCTCGGGCCGGATCATCTCGCGGCAGACCTCCGACCTCGAGGCGCTGCGCGAGCTGCTCGACGGCGGTGTGACGACGCTCGCCGCGAGCGGTCTGTCGATGCTCTTCACCGCGGTCGGGCTCGGGCTGCTCGACTGGCGCAGCGGTCTCGTGCTGCTCGTCGCCGTCGTGCCCGGGATCGCCCTCACCCGCTGGTTCCAGATCCGCTCGCAGGTGCAGTACCGGCGCAGCCGCACCGCCGTGGCACGGGTCATCGTCCGCTTCGTCGAGACGATGACCGGCATCCGGGCGGTCCAGGCCTTCCGCCGCGAGCGGCAGGTCGCGCGGGTCTACGAGGACGAGGCCGAGGAGTACCGGGCGGCGAACGCCGAGGCCATCCGGGTCAACGGCGTCTTCGACACCGGTCTCGTCCTCATCGGCAACGTCACCGTCGCGGCGGTCCTGCTCGTCGGTGGTCTGCGGGTGCTCGACGGCGCCCTCGACGTCGGCGTGCTCGTCGCTGCCGTGCTCTACGCGCGGCGGTTCTTCGCACCGCTCTCGCAGATCGGCATGTTCTACAACTCCTTCCAGTCCGCGACCGCGGCGCTCGAGAAGCTCTCCGGCCTGCTCGCCCAGGAGCCGACGGTGCCCGACCCGGTGCGTCCCGTCCGGCTGCGCGAGCCCGCGGGCGACATCCGGTTCGACGGCGTGGAGTTCGGGTACGGGGACGGGCCGACCGTCCTGCCGCGCCTCGACCTGCACGTGCCGCCGGGGCAGACCGTCGCCCTCGTCGGGGAGACCGGCGCCGGGAAGTCGACCGTCGCCAAGCTGCTCGCGCGGTTCTACGACCCCCGCGCCGGAGCGGTGCGCCTCGACGGGGTCGACCTGCGCGACGTCGACCTCCGCGACCTGCGGACCGCGATGGTCATGGTGACGCAGGAGGCGTACCTCTTCTCCGGGTCGGTCGCCGCGAACATCGCCCTCGGGCGTCCCGACGCGAGCCGGGAGGAGATCGTGGCGGCGGCACGCGCCGTCGGCGTCGACGACCTCATCGCCTCGCTGCCGGACGGCTACGACACCGACGTCGACACGCGCGGCGTGCGGCTGTCGGCCGGGCAGCGCCAGCTCGTCTCGTTCGCGCGCGCGTTCCTCGCCGACCCGGCCGTGCTCGTCCTCGACGAGGCGACGAGCTCGCTCGACATCCCGGGCGAGCAGCTCGTCCAGGACGGGCTGCACCGCCTCCTCGCGGGCCGGACCGCGGTCGTCATCGCCCACCGGCTGTCGACGGTCATGCACGCCGACCGGGTGCTCGTCGTCGACGGCGGCCGGGTCGTCGAGGACGGCAGCCCGGCCGCGCTCGTCGCCGCCGGGGGACGGTTCGCTGCGCTCCACGCGCAGTGGCAGGACTCGCTGCGCGCCAGCGCGGTCTGACGCCCGGACCGGCTCGGGCACGGCCGCCGTGCGGCGGTCGGGCGCGCGCCGCGTCGGCGGTGCAGCAACGAGCGGGCGTCCGGCGTCACAGGTGCCGGTCGGCGTAGGCGTGCAGCGCGTCCCGCACGAGCCGCGCGCCGGCACCGTCCGAGCCGTAGGTGCGCGCGAAGCGCTCGTCGGCGACGTACATGTCGGCGAGCCCGACGACGTACCCCTTCACCGGTGCGCTGCCGTGCCCCGGCGTCCCGGGGACCGAGCCGAGCCACTCGACGTGGCGGCGGGCCAGTTCCTGCGCCTCCTGCGAGATCGGGTCCGTGCCCCGGGCCGCGGCGTCCGCCCAGTCCCGGGCGAGGTCCTGCGAGCGCCCCGCCCACGCGGCGCGCTCCTCGTCGGACAGGTTGCGGTACCACCGGTCGGAGCGGGCGAACGCCTGCTCGCCCCAGCGCTCCTCGACCTCCTCGCGGTACTGCGTGTGGTCGAACCCGTCGAACATCTCCTCGGCCATGAGCCGGTCTCCTCCCTGCCGTGCGGTGAGGGTGCGGCGCACCGACGCGGCCTGCCGCGCGAGCCGCTGCTGCTCGGCGCCGAGCCGCGCGAGGTGCCGGCGCAGCGCCGTCTCCTCGTCCGTGCGTTCGTCGAGCACGCGCGCGATCTCGGCGAGACCGAGACCGAGGTCGCGCAGCAGCAGGATCCGCTGCAGGCGCACGAGCGCGTCCTCGTCGTACCAGCGGTACCCGTTGCCACCGACGCGGCTGGGGCTCAGCAGCCCGATGGCGTCGTAGTGGCGCAGGGTGCGGCTCGTCGTGCCGGTGAGCCGTGCGACCTCCTGGATGGACGCCTCCACCTCGGTACCTCCGTCTTCCCCTCGTGGACCTGCTCGACGGTAGGGGTTGACGCGACGTCAAGGTCAAGCAGGGCGGTCCGGGGCCGCAGGGGCGTCAGCGGACCTCGGGCGCGGAACGGTCGTGACGCAGGTAGCGGGAGTCGTCGTTGACGTACGCGTAGTAGAGCCCGATGAGCAGGCCGCCACCGATGAAGTTGCCGACGAGCGCGATCGCGACGTTGCCGGCGGCGAGCCCGAGGTCGATGCCGTCGACGAGGCCGACGATGGAGAACAGCACCGTGTTGGCGACCGAGTGCTCGAAGCCGACGAACGCGAAGACGAAGACCGCGACGACCATGACGAGCGACTTCGTGACGTCCTCCTTGATGAGCCCGTTGTAGACGAGCAGCATCGCGAGGTTGATGCAGAAGTTGCAGAGGATCGCCCGGACGAGCAGGTCGCCCCAGCCGGTGGCACCGGCGGTGACGAACTCGAGCTTGTGGTCGACGGACGACACCATCTGCTCGAGCACCGCGCCCTCGGCGAGAGAGGAGAACCGCACGAGCACCGCGACGAGGAAGCCACCGACGGCGTTGCCGAGGTAGCACAGCCCGAGCAGGCGCAGCGCACGCGCCCACGACGTGCGCCGGTGGTAGGCGCCGATGGTGACGATCATCATGTTCGAGGTGAGCAGCTCGGACCTCGAGTAGTAGATGAAGACGAGCGCCCAGCCGAACAGCGCGGCCCCGGCCATCTTCCCCAGCGGCTGGAGGGTCGACCCGCCGCCGGTCTCCACCTGCGCGAACCCGGCGACGACGGCGTAGTTCGCGCCGTAGAGGACACCGATGATGATCCCGGCCATCGCGGCGCGCATGAAGTAGCGGCGTCCGAGCGTCCCCGACATCGCCGTCTTCGTCTCGAGGGCCTCGAGGACGGTGCTGATGAACTGCTTGCCGGGGAAGAGCGACGGTGTCTCGGTGCTCACGGACCCAGGTTCGCACACGACGCTCTCGGGGCCGGTGGGACGGAGGTGCGACCTGCGCCACGCAACGGCGCCCCGGGAACGGGCAGGGGGTGCCGCACGATGACGGGCGACCGCCGTGCCGCCCCCGCCCGCCCGCGCGGGAGCCGGGCCCGAGGCGCAACCTGACGGCAACGAGCGTGGAAGAGGATGGCGCCATGACGATCACCGAGGCCGCACCCGGCCAGGAGCTGCCGCCGGACCGTGAGGTCCTCGACTGGGCCACCTTCGGCGCGGCGACCCGCGAGCTCGCGCAGGCGGTCGTCGACTCGGGCTTCGTCCCCGACGTCGTCGTCTCCGTCGCGCGCGGCGGTCTGCCGGCGGGCGGGGCGATCGCCTATGCCCTCGGCACGAAGGCCGTCGGCACGATGAACGTCGAGTTCTACACCGGCGTGGGCAGCACGCTCGTCGAGCCGCAGGTGCTGCCGCCGCTGCTCGACACCGACGCGATCCGCGGGCTGCGGGCGCTCGTCGTCGACGACGTCGCGGACTCGGGGGAGACCCTCGCCCTCGTGGCGCGCCTGCTCGGCGAGCACTGCAGCGAGGTGCGGACCGCCGTGCTCTACGGCAAGTCCCGCTCGGTCGTCGACCCGCACTACGTGTGGCGCCGCACCGACCGCTGGATCACGTTCCCGTGGTCGGCGCTGCCGCCGGTCGAGCGGACGCGCTGACCCGCTCCGCGCCGGACCGCGCGAGGGTGGCGAGCACGGCGTCGGCGAGGCCGGGGACGTCCGGGACGACCTCGACGACGCCCGCGTCCTCGAGCTCACGCTCCTGCGCGTAGCCCCACGCGACACCGAGGCAGGGCAGCGAGTTCGCGGTGGCGCCGACCGCGTCGTGCTCGCGGTCGCCGACCATGAGCGCGTCGCCGACCGGGCCGAGCGCCGCGAGCGCCGCCGCGACGACGTCGGCCTTCGTCGACGGGACGTCGTCGAGCGGCGCGCCGAACACCCCGTCGAGGTACGGCGTGAGACCGAAGCGCTCGCAGATCGGGACAGCGAACACCTCCGGCTTCGACGTCGCGACGGCGAGCCGCAGCCCGGCCGCGCGCAGCGCGGCGAGCTGCTCGGGGACGCCGTCGTACACCCGGTTCTCCCACATCCCGTGCGCGCGGAAGTACCCGCGGTACGCGGCCACGGCAGCGGGCACCTGCTCGGCGGGCACCCCGAACAGCGCGAACGACGCCGGTAGTGGCGGCCCGACGAACCGGCGCAGCGCGACGTCGTCCGGCACCGGCCGGCCGAGAGCGGTGAACGCGACGCGCGCGCTCGCGGCGATGCCGGGGTAGGAGTCGGTGAGCGTGCCGTCGAGGTCGAGCAGGACGAGCGGCGCGGGACGGGCCGACGTGGGGCGGGGCGTCGCGGGGGAGGCGGGAGCGGTCATCGCGGCCATCGTCGCAGACGCCTGCCGCCCTCCCGCCGCGGGCCCGTCCTCGCCGGCGCCGGCCTCAGCCGCGGACGTGGGC